>JAHXBS010000036.1 GCA_020054685.1 Rickettsiales bacterium
TTAACTTCGCCCAATTCCTTATTGAAACAGGAAATACACCAAGAAACTCAGATGTCTCTTTTATTCCATGCTCATAGGCAAGCTTAACAGCTTGAAGTTTTTTAAATAAAGTCCCCTCAACCTTTACATTGAGCAATTCTTTCTGGGCAATAAAATAAGTTCTGTCTGAAATAATAGTTTTTACCATAATCTTAAAGTTAAGTTAATAATAAAACTATATTTTAAAACCTATAATAGTATATGTAAAGATGAATGTTGGTATTAGAAATAGCGGCAACTAGACCCTGCCACAAACTAAACTGTTCACTACTGCTCTGAAGTGGATCAGGACCTTTATTTTCACCCCCTTCTTGACCATCTTGTTTAGCCATTCTTTCTCTTCCTTCTTTAATTAATTGTTTGGCTTTCTCTTCTGCACTTTTGGCTTTGAGCGCAGCTTCGTTAGCTGTTGCAGACAATTTATTAAGATCTCCCTCTTCCATAACATAAAAATTAAATTAAAAATAAAATATATTTCTCTTATAACACATTTTGCGCTATAAGTCAAAATATCACAAAATATACCCTTTTTAAACAAAGCTATTCTGTGGATAGGGATTTTTACTATTTAATCAAAGTTGAATTTTAAGTTATATTTTGGGGTCAAGAATATTTGCTCAAAATTCAATTAAGGACGGCTTTTGGCATAAGTTATTATGACTTTTGACATCGTGGATTCTTAAATAATCTACACCATTTTCAATTAGAAATTTTGATATTTGCAGGGTTTTTTCATGTCTATTTCCTTTAATATCTACCTTATCTAAAAAACTTTTCATTGAGTGACCAATGTAAATTGGCATATTTAATATTTTATAGCTTGATATATTTTTTAATATTTGGATTGATTGTTCAGAGTTTTTGCTAAAGCCAATTCCTGGATCAAATATTAATTGACTTTTGCTAATTTTAAAATTTTCAAGAAATTTTATTTTTTCTTGAGTCCATCTAATAATTTCACGATTTATATCAAGATGCTGATTGATTATAATTTCTGGATTAGCATGAATAGATAAATTATGCATTAAAATTGTGGTAATATTATTTTTGGCAATATATTTAATAATATCTTGATCTACAAGGCCACTAACATCATTTATAATATTAACTCCTAATTGATGAGACTTTTTAATTACTTGATAATGATATGAGTCAATGCTGGTTTTAATATTTTTATTATTTTCTTTATTATATTGACTTACTTTTTCAATAATTTTAGGCAATATTTCTTCAAGCCTGTCATATTCCTCCTGAGCTGAAATTGCAATAGCTCCTGGCCTTGTTGATTGTGCGCCAATATCTATTATATCTGCACCGGATTTTATCAGATTATCTAATTGAAACAGCGCACTATCTATATTATTATATTTGCCGCCATCATAAAATGAGTCGGGTGTTATATTTAATATTCCTGCTAATTTTACCATTTTTTTTCGAATTTTTTACGAATAATAATGGCAGATAAATTAAATAAAATTAAAAAAATCAGCAAAATCAAAATAGCTGCTGATGTTTTTTCACTAAAACCCATTTCTGGAGAATCTGACCAAAGATAAATCTGCACCGGTAAAACTGTAGTTGGGTCTTTGAAATTTCGCGGAACATCTGCAATAAAAGCAACCATGCCAATCATTAATAATGGCGCCGTTTCGCCAAGAGCTCTTGATATTGCTAAAATTGTTCCTGTCATTATGCCAGGCAAGGACAAAGGCAGTAAATGATGAATTGCTATTTGCATTTTAGACGCACCCAAAGCTAGTGCTGCATCCTTAATTGCTTTTGGAATTGATCTAATAGTATTTCTTGTAGCTATAATTATAATAGGCAGTACTAGCATAAATAATGTCATGCCCCCAGCTAATGCGCTTGACCTTGGCAAATGCATAATTTGCAAATAAATAGTAAGACCAAGGAGGCCATAAATTATTGAAGGAATTGCTGCCAAATTATTTATACTAATTTCAACAATATCGGTCAAGCGATTTTTAGGAGCAAATTCTTCCAAATAAAAAGCGCACATTATGGCAATTGGAAATGCTAAAATTAAGAAAATTACCATGGTAAAGAAAGAGCCAAGCAAACTTGCTCCAATTCCAGCTATTTCTGCCTCTCTAGAATCAGCAATTGTAAAAAAACTTAAATTAAAGATAGTCTTATATTCTTTTTGAGACTTGATGTGGTTAAGCCATTTTTGTTGATTCTTATTAAGGGTTGTTTGATTATTATATTTGAAAAACATATCGGCCTTAGAAGAGGCTCTTAGATAAATTTTAGTTTTTTTGCCCAATAAGTTTGGATCTGCTATAATTTGATCTCTTAATTCAATATAAGCAATTTTACTGATTAGTTGATATAGTGAGTTTATTTCGCTAATTGTGTTGGCGTCGCTAAACTTATTTCTAAGTGATTGCTTAATAATTTGGCGATGATCTAATTTAGCAATTTCTCTATTATTTGACAAATCTATATTAAGAGCAATTTTACTAACATAAAAACCCTTATAGCCTTGAGTAATAATTGTTGTCAATAAAATTATTAAAAAGGATATTGCTGCAATTATAGCCAGAAGCCCGTAAGACTTGAATCTTTTTTCTTTTTGCTGGCGCTTTTTAAGCAAATTTAAATTAATTTTATCCATATTTCTTCTTGTAATTCTTAATTACTGATAAAGCCACTATATTAAAGCAAAAAGTCAAAATAAATAAAGCCAGAGCAAGTGCAAATGCAGCCAGAGTTTTTGGAGAGTCAAACTCTTGATCACCAACTAGCAATGTTACTATTTGAGCCGTAGTTGTGGTAACTGAATCAAGTGGGTTTATTGTTAATTTAGCAATTAACCCAGCAGCCATAACTACTATCATAGTCTCGCCAATCGCCCTTGAAATTGCCAAAATAATAGCACCAACTATATTTGGAATTGCCGCTGGCAAAGCCACTCTTTTAATCATTTCTGACTTGGTGCTACCCATTGCCAATGCGCCGTCCTTCAAAGCTCCTGGCACTGACCTAAGAGCATCATCAGTTAGCGATAAAATAAAAGGAATAATCATAATACCCATAACAAAACCAGCTGCAAGAGCGCTTTCACCGGCAATTTCAACGCCAATAAAATCAAATATATTTTTAAATAATGGCCCAATTGTACTAATTGCAAAATAACCATAAACCACAGTTGGAACACCGGCCAATATTTCTAAAATTGGCTTAACATTGTCTCTAAAAGAATCCTTGCTGTAAATTGACAAATATATTGCCCCCATAATACCAAGTGGAATTGCAACAATCATGGCAATTAATGTGATTAACAGCGTACCAAGAAAAACTGGAACAAAGCCAAATGAGCTATTTTCAACCGCCTGATCCTCATGAATCGCTATTTGCGGATTCCATTGTAGGCCAAATATAAAATCGAAAAAAGAAATTTTCTGAAAAAACTTTAATGATTCAAAAAATATTGATGCAGTAATAATTATTGTTATCAAGATACCAATGCCTGCGGTAAGAGCTAGTATATATTGACCTGATTTTTCTATATGGTTTTTTGCATTAAAATTATTGTCACTAAATTTAAAAAAAATAAAAAAATTTAATATGATAAATAAAAAAATTGTCGCATATTTTAATGATAAAGAAATTGGACTTATGGCAATTACAATTGCTGCAATAATAGACCATAATATAAAGCAATAGCTATAATGCTTCGATAGTGAGGTAAAATATATATCATTAAAATCACCAGGTTGAGATCTTTTAACTTCAATTTTTTTAAGGCGAGATTTTTTAATTTTTTGATCTAGGCTAATAGCAGCAATTACAATTAATACTACCAGCAATAATAAAAACATATGTCAAAAATTAGATTATTCCTAAATTTGCCTAAAATTATTATTAAAGAATCATTTAAAATCAACGGCAAAGATTTTCTATATCTTACTAAAGTAATGAGACAAAAAATCAATGATTCAATTATAGTTTTCAACGGTATTGATGGAGAATTTATAGCCAATATAACCAAAATTAATAAAAAGGATCTTGATATTAATATTATTAAAAAAACCAGAAATTTAACTAAAAATCCTAGAATTTCTCTAGCATTTGCACCAGTTAAAAATGTTAGAATTGATTTTGTTGCTAGCAAGTCATGTGAAATGGGTGTAACAGATTTTTTACCAATTATCACCCAGCGCACAATTGTAAAAAGAATAAATCAAGAAAGATTTAAAGCTAATATTAAAGAGGCAATTGAGCAATGTAACAGGATCGACATCGCAATTCTCCACCAAATACAAACTCTATCTGATTTTATAAAAAATACCAAAGAATCTGACCTTTTAATTTTATGCGATGAAAGAATTTTAGAGCCAAAAATAGTCAATATTTTTAACAAGAATCCAAAATATCAAAATATTACATTAATTATTGGTCCAGAGGGAGGTTTTAGTGAACAAGAATTTAAAATGATGTTAAATATAAAGAACCTATATAATGTTACTTTGGGACCAAGGATACTTCGCGCCGACACGGCTATAATTGCGGCACTTGCTCTTGTAAATGACAATATTTAATCATAAATTTACAATTAAAAATCTTGCAAAAAACTCTTTAGTAATTTTGCCCTTTTTGGATGCTGAAGCTTTTTAAGAGCCTTGGCTTCAATTTGACGAATTCTTTCTCTTGTTACTGAAAATTGCTTACCCACCTCCTCAAGCGTATGGTCTGTAACCATTCCAATGCCAAACCTCATTCTAAGGACCCTCTCCTCTCTGGGAGTAAGGGATGATAACATTTGAGTTGCTAACTCCTTTAACTTTGAATGAGAAGTTGCATCATATGGCTGAACCGCCGCTTTATCTTCAATAAAATCTCCTAAAATACTTTCTTCATCATCACCAGAAATTGGCGACTCAAGACTTACTGGATCTTTTGATGTTCTAAGAACCTTTCTGACCTTTTCAACTGGCATAAGCAGTTTATCAGCAATTTCTTGAACATCTGGAGAGCGCCCCAATTCTTGCGTGAGCTGTCTTGATGTTTTAACTATTTTATTAATTGTTTCAACCATATGAATTGGAATTCTAATAGTTCTAGATTGATCAGCAATTGCTCTAGTAATAGCTTGCCTAATCCACCAAGTAGCATATGTAGAAAACTTATATCCCCTTCTATATTCAAATTTATCAACCGCCCTCATCAAGCCAATATTACCCTCTTGTATCAAATCTAGGAATTGTAATCCTCTATTAGTATATTTTTTAGCTATTGACACCACTAAGCGCAAATTAGCCTCTATCATTTCTTTTTTAGCCCTAGACTCTTCTTCTTGGCTTTTATGCACCTTTTTTACCAAATTTTTAAAATCTGCGATTGACAATCCCATAATTTTATTAAATTTTGCTATTTTTTGATTAAATTCCAAGATATTTTCTTCTTTTTCAGATGTAAATTCTTGCCATTTTTTATCCTTAATGGCTTTTAATTTTTTTAACCACTTATCACCTCTTTCAAAATCTTCATAATTTTTTATAAAGTCAGATTTTGATATTGAAAATTGCTGAGCCAATTTCATCAAGGATACCTCAGTTTCTATAAGCTTTTTTTGTGATTCATATAACTGATCAACCAAAGCTTTAATCAAAGAGTCATTAAAACTAATTTCAGATGCCAGTTCCAAAAATTCTTTTTTTAGCGATTTTATTTTATCGCTTTTTTTAAACTCATCAGGAGAAAGAGACTCAGATTTATCAATGATATTTTGGCATATTTGCGCTATTCTTTGAAATAAATCGAGCATTTTAGGCATTAAAATCCGCTCCATTGACACAAAAGAAACAACGCTTTCATCAATTTCTTCAAGCTCTTCATCATCAAACATTGACTCACTAGCGCCCTCTTCATCTTGTTCACTAGATTCGTCTTGATCATTAAAGAACTCGGCAAAATCATCATTAGCATTATTTTCATCTCCATCCTCTACAGCATCGCATCGCATCATTTCTTCGAGCTCAGAATTATAAGTTTCGTCAATTCTTATAATATCTCTAAGTAATATAGTTCCATTAGAAAGGCCATTATACCATTCTATAAAGTGGCGCAATATAATTGGGTTTTCATAAAGCTGCTCTATGGTCTGATTTCTACCCTCTTCTATTCTCATCGCTATTTCAACCTCGTCATCGCGATTGAGCAATTTAACCACGCTCATTGATTTTAGGTATGTTTTAACAGAGTCTTCGCTTCTTTTTTGACTTTTTTCTTCATCTTTTGATTGAAGATCTTCTTCTAATATCTTTTCATAATCATCTTCTTTTTCTACAATATTGATCTTAAATTCTACTAAAAAATCAAGTATCTGATCTAGATTTCTTGGTGTTATAGTGGGGTCAATATTTTCATTTATTTGATCATGAGTTATAAAACCCTGAACCTTGCCAATTGAAACCAGCTTTTTAACAATGTGAGATATTTCATCTGGAAGACTTGCTACACTCTTAGCCTGCTTTTGAAGAGCTAATTTTGCATCTTTGATAAAATCATATTTTTTATTTAATGAGATATTATCCTTGCCTGAAATATCCTTTTTAGATTTTTTGTCATTTTTTTTGAGTGACTTCTTTCCTGATTCTTTTATATTTTTATTTTTTGCCATGTTAAAGGTTAAGTTATCTCTAGTTCTAAAGTGTTAATTTCTTTTTCAAGAGTGTTTTTATAGTTAAATATTTCTGTAATTTTTTGGCACTTAAGAGCGCTATTGCTTGTCAAAATACCTCCTTCATTATCAATTAACTCTTTATATTGCAAATTAACTTTAAGTAGCAAATCCTTCAGAAGCAATATTCTGAACTTGAGAATGCAATGATCATCAATGTTAATTTTTGATAATAAGTTTGTTATATATATAAAGTAATTATTATTAACACTATTTTCAAGCTCTTTAATTATTTTATCTTGAGCTGCATCATTTTCTAAATTAATAATATCTAATATATTATCCTTAGCCATATTTAGCTGCTCATCTGCAAACTCCAAAGTCTCAATATTAAAATAATTATCACTATACTCCACCAACTCTTTATTTTTAATAATATAAGCCAATATATTACACGCCAACTCCTCGCTAAATTTTAATTTTTTTTCTTCTGATTTAACTTTGCTTATATTATCCTTTTTAATCTTTATATTATAAGAAGAATTAGATCTTCCTAATTTGTAAATATAATCTTTAAAAAATTGACTAAAATATTTTTTTGATAAATTATCTTTAATCAGACCAACTTTGCTTAATAAGTAATTTTCTAATTTTGCTTTATTTTCAGCTGTTATATTTTTTACATCTCTAAGCCCTATATCAGATATTGCAAAATCAATCATAGCGTGAGATACTGGTAATGAATTTGAGAGTAACTCACTTGTTTTTTCTTTACCAAATTGTGAAATAAAATCATCTGGATCATAACCTTTGGGCAAAAAAGCAAAATACAAACTTTTATCGCTATTAATAATTGGCAATGCAATTTCACAAACTCTTTTAGCAGCAAGATATCCAGCATTATCTCCGTCTAAAAAAACAATAACCTTATCAACCATATTAAAAAGCTTCATAATATGCTCATGACTCAATGCAGTTCCAAGACCAGCAACAATATTTTTTATACCAAATATATTCATAGCTACAACATCCATATATCCTTCAACTATTATAGCTTCTTTTTGTTTAAAAATTTCAGATCTAGCATTGAAAAAATTATATAAAGTATTTTTTTTATGAAATAAGCTTGTTTCTGCAGAATTAAGATATTTAGGCATAATATCTTTATTCATAACCCTTCCACCAAATGCTATTATTTGACCTTTTTTATTTGAAATAGGAAAAATAACTCGATCACGCATTTTATCATATAAATTTCCTTTCGCTCCCCTTCCTATTACCCCGCTCTCTATTAACTCTTGCTGCTGATAGCTTTTTTTAGTTAAATAATTTACAAGATCATCATATGAATCATTAGCGTATCCTAAACGAAAAATTTGCGCAATCTGTTTATTAATATTTCTCTTTTTTAAGTAATTTCTAATATTTTGGGACTCTTCTTTATATAAATTGCTTTGAAAATAGCAGCAAATATCTTCCAATAATTTAAACTTCTGATCTATAATATTTTGTTTTTTTTGATCAAAATTATCAATTTGCGGTATTTCTATAGAAAAATCATTGGCAAGCCTAATAACTGACTCCTTAAAGTCTAAACCCTCCTTATTCATTAAAAATGAAATAATATCTCCATGAGCACCGCAGCCAAAGCAATGATAAAAACCTTTTTGATCATTAACGCTAAAAGATGGAGTATTTTCATTATGAAAAGGACAAAGCCCCAAATACTCAACCCCTCTTTTCTTTAACTTAACAAATTTAGAAATAAGGCGAGATATTGCTATATTTGAACGCAAAACATCAGGGAAATCTCTAGAAAATCTCATTTTAATTATCTTTTTCTTGGTAAATCATTATCTCTTTATCATTTACATATCCTAGATTTTTCTTCACTTCTTCATCAAGCAGATCTATATCAAGAGATTGCGGCCTCATTTTTATTATTTTTTCCTCTTTTGACTTTTTTTTATTTAATAGGGAGTCTTGGATATATTTTTTCTCTCTTATCTGACTTTTTACATCAATATATTCTTTATAACCATCCTTACCAATAAAAGCATTTGTAAAAAAATATACTGATAAGAATATAAAAATAAAAAAAGCAATAAAGCTATATTTAGATATTTTATATCTTTTAATATAATTGTAAAAAAAACCCATATTAGACAATTCGCCTTACTGCGTCAATGATATTTTTAGTTTTTGGCAATGCTAAGCTCTCAAGATTTGCCGCATAGGGTAATGGGGCATCTACACTAGCTAACTTAATTACCGGCGCATCTAAATAATCAAATGCATCTTGCATTAAAATAGATGAAATCTCACTGCCAATTGATGCAAAAGCAAAACCCTCTTCAACAGTAACACATCTCGAAGTTTTAACCACTGATTCAATGATAGTTTCCTTGTCAATTGGCCTAATTGTTCTAAGATCAATAACTTCAGCACTAATTCCTAATTTTTCAAGTTCTATTGCTGCTTCTAATGCATATTTAACAGTTAAAGAAAACGCAATTATAGTAACATCATCACCCTCTTTAACAATTTTAGCTTTACCAATTTCTACAATATGATCATCTTGAATATCCTCTTCAAAATCAAAGCCATATGTAATTTCATTCTCCAAAAATATAACTGGATTTGGGTCTCTAATTGCAGATTTTAACAAACCCTTTGCATCTGCTGCACTATAAGGCGATATTACCTTTAAGCCAGGTATTGATCCATACCATGCTGCGTAGCATTGGGAGTGTTGAGCAGCAACTCTAGCAGCTGCACCATTAGGACCACGAAATACAATTGGACATCTAACCTGACCCCCAGACATATAGCATGTTTTAGCAGCAGAATTAATAATTTGATCAATTGCCTGCATGGCAAAATTAAAGGTCATAAACTCAACTATAGGAACCAAGCCAGCAAAAGCAGCTCCTACCCCTATACCAGCAAATCCGTGCTCGGTGATTGGGGTATCAATAACTCTCTTCTCTCCAAATTCATCAAGCATTCCTTGGGTAACTTTATATGCGCCATTATATTGAGCAACCTCCTCACCCATAATAAAAACCTTATCATTGCGCCTCATCTCTTCTGACATTGCTTCGCAAAGCGCTTCTCTAACTGTTATTTTTCTTATTGTCATATTTTCTTTAATTAATGGTAAATATCGGTAAGAAGCTCTGACTCGTCTGGCTGAGGGCTATTTTTTGAGAATTCAACAATTTCAGCCACTTGCTGCTTAACCTCATTATCGATTTCTTTAATTTGATCCTCTTTGATTTGATAATCTTTTATAATTATATCTTTAAAATTTAGGATTGGGTCATCTTCTTTTTTACTAGATAATTCATCTTTAGTTCTATATGTAGCAGGATCTGACATTGAGTGACCTCTATAGCGATAAGTATCCATCTCAATTATAACAGGCCCATTTCCAGATCTAACCTCATTAATAATCTCTTTTGATTTAGTAATAACTTCTATTAAATCCATACCATTAATTTTATATCCCTTAATATCAAATCCAAGACCTCTTTTATGTAACTCAATATTCGAAGAAGATCTTGCAACTGAGGTACCCATTGGATAATGGTTATTTTCAATTAGAAACAAAATTGGCAACTTCCATAATTTTGCACTAATGTAACTTTCCTCGACCTGTCCTTGATGCGCAGCACCATCGCCAAAATAGCAATATGTAATAGCATTATTGCCTAGATATTTATCAGCAAATGCCAAGCCAGCGCCAATTGGAACCGAGGCACCAACAATTCCATGACCGCCAAAGAAGTTTTTCTCAATATCAAATAAATGCATTGAACCCCCCTTTCCCTTTGAAGACCCATCTTTTCTTCCAAGTAATTCAGCCATTATTTTCTTTGGGTCCGAGCCAGCAGCTATCATATGTCCATGATCACGATAGGTTGTAATAACTCTATCACCCTGATTCATAGTTGCTTTCATGCCAACAGCAACAGCCTCTTGCCCTATATATAAATGACAAAAGCCACCTATTAGCCCCATACCATATAACTGCCCAGCCTTTTCTTCAAACCTCCTAATAAGAAGCATTTGATTGTAAAAAAATAATAGCTCATTTTCACTATAATTAAATTTAGTATCTTTCTTAGTCATCTTTAATAAATAATTTAATATATTAACATCATTTCTTAAATAAAATTAAAAGTCAATTTGTTCAATATCATCTCTTAATTATAGAAGATAAAATATCATATAATAACTCCTGAAATGCATTGATAACAGTATCTCCAAATTCTAACACCGAAAAAGCGAAAAAAAACGACACTGAAAATAAATATACCATCTTAAAAACATAATGCAGAATTAATTTTCTAACATCTTCATATTCACCCTTTTCATTTTTTGATAATTTATCATCCTTGACCTTTGCTAACCTCTCCTCAGGGGTTAAATTTTCACTATTTTTTGTAGTTATTATTTTCTTTCTGATTTTTTCACTGCCCTCATATTTTAAAAACCCTGTTCTAACAGATTCTCGCGCTTGATTTTCTAATTTTTGCGCGATATTATTTTTCATTAGGCTTAGAAGATCCTTATTTTTATTCGAGATAGCCATTAATATTTTTTTTATTACTATATAAACTTATAATTAAAAATTAATCAGAAATATAGTCAATCTAATATAAATAAATAACAAGAAGTAAATAAAAATCACTATTTATGCCAATAAATTTTGACATTACAATAAAATCAAAAAAATGGTTAAATTTTAATAATGACCTTAATTCTGCCAAAAAGGACATTAAAGAGATATGCACGGATATTATAGCACTTTGCCCGATCCAAAAACTAAAACCAAAAAAAAACAATATTGAAATATCTCTGATACTAATGAGTAATTTACAAATAAAAAAAATTAACAATAAATATCGACAAAAAGACTACCCTACCAACACTCTTTCATTTCCAATATTTGACAAAATCGAACTTGAAGCACTAAATTTTAACAGCAAATTAAGTGATATTTTTTTAGGAGATTTATTGTTCTCCTATGAGAAAATAGCACAAGAATCGAAATTGCAAAATAAAAATTTTAAAAATCATTTGACGCATTTAATATTACATAGTATTTTACATATTTTAGGATTTGATCATGATAATGATTTAAATGCTAAAGAAATGGAAAATCTAGAGATTAAAATTTTAAAAAAACTTAAAATACCAAACCCATATATTAACTAATATTTTTTTAATGAAAAAAGCTCAACTATCTTCAAATAACAAAAACAACATATCTAATTTTTTTAACTTTCTAAAATTTACTGCTAATTCACTTGGTCAAAAAAGTAAAAAATCATTTTCATCAATGCTAAATCACCTTATTGATGAATATCAAAAAGAAGGCTTAGTTACACCTGAAGAAAAATTAATGTTTAAAAATATCACAAATTTTAGTGATAAAAAGGTGAATACTATAATGACTCCAAGGGCTGATATAATTAGTGTAAAATATAGTTCTAACCTAGAAGAGGTAAAAAAAATAATAAATGAAGACGGTCACACAAGACTACCTGTTTTTAAAAATAATAACGAAGAAATTATTGGATTTATTCACACTAAAGATATGGCAAGATATCTGTGCCAAGAGAATAAAATATTTAACATAGATAATATATTGCGAAAAATATTATTTATACCCGGGTCAATGAAGCTGCCAGATGTATTACTTAGAATGAGAATATCAAGAGTTCACATGGCTATTGTACTTGATGAATTTGGAGGTATTGATGGCCTTGTAACAATAGAAAATATTGTTGAAGAAATAATAGGAGACATCGAAGATGAGCATGATATAATAGAAAATGACTCTTTCTTTACAATAAAAAAAATAGATGATTATACATTTCAATTTGGAGGAAGAGTTGACATAAACAAAGCTCAAGATCTATTAAAAACTAACATAATAAATATAAATGAACCCGATAATTATCAAACAATAGGAGGTTTTATACTTTACTATTTTAATAGAATTCCAGAAATTGGTGAAAAAATAGAAAAATTCAATCTCAATTTTAGGATAATTGATTCTAATAATAGAGTTGTCAAACTTATTGAAGTTAAAAAAAGCAATATTGATAATTAACTATCCCTTATTTACTAAATAATTATATCTAAAAATTAATAAATTTAAAATATGAAATTTAACAGCCTTTGCGTACATGCCGGAAATAATCCAGATGAAACTGGAGCAAGACAAATACCCATTCATCAATCAGCCTCTTTTATCTTTAAGGATACTAATCATGCTGCAAATTTATTCTCTTTAAAAGAATTAGGATATATTTATTCAAGATTAACAAACCCAACCATTAGCGCACTCCAAGAAAAAATGTCATTCTTAGAAGGGGGTGTTGGAGCTGTTGCATGCTCTTCTGGTCACGCTGCTCAATTAATAGCTTTTCACAATTTATTACAAAGTGGGGATGAGTTTATTGCCTCAAAAAAACTTTACGGTGGCTCAATAAATCAATTTAAAAACTCTTTTAAGCAATATGGCTGGAAAGTTAATTTTGTTGATATAGATAATATGGAAGATATTCAAAATAACATCAATGATAAAACAAAATTTATCTTCGCTGAATCCATATCAAACCCCCATGCAGCAATTTGTGATATTAAAAAACTATCTGACATAGCTCATAAAAATCAAATACCTTTAATAATTGATAACACCATAGCTACTTGCTACTTAATAAAACCAATTGAACATGGCGCCGATATTGTAATTAACTCTACAACTAAATTTCTAACTGGCAACGGATCATCTGTAGGAGGGGTAGTTATTGATAGTGGCAATTTTGATTGGAGTCAGGGTGGTAAATTTCCGCTATTAACTCAAGGAGACCCATCATACCATGGGTTGAAATTTTTTGAAACTTGTAAAAATATGGCTTTCACTTTTAGATCTATTGCGGTTGGTCTTAGAGATCTTGGGGCTGTAATGTCGCCAATGAATGCCTTTTTAACAATGCTAGGAATAGAAACCTTGCCACTTAGAATGAAGCGTCATTGTGAAAATGCCATTGAGGTTGCTAAATATCTTGAAAAACACGATAAAATATCATGGGTTCAATATCCAGGTTTAAAAGATAATAATTATTATAATATAGCTAGTAATTATCTTAAAAATGGATTTGGGGCTGTGTTTACATTCGGTATTAAAGGCGGCTTTGACAAGGGGAAAAAACTCGTAGAATCCGTTAAATTATTCTCTCACCTTGCAAATGTTGGAGATTCAAGAAGTTTAATAATTCATCCTTCTAGCACTACTCATAGCCAACTTAGTGACAAAGAAAAGGCGGAATCTGGGGCAAGTGATGATGTTATTAGGCTATCAATAGGTATTGAAGATATAGATGACATAATATCAGATTTATCTCAAGCTCTTGATCAAATATAAATTTAGCCTTACTTCAAAAGTAATTTTTAAAAATAATTAAAATTCAATTAAGGATGACTTTTGAAGTTATATCACTTTCTATCTATCATGCCACTTTTACACTTCTTATCTAAATATTTCATTAAATCTTTTTATATTATATTTTAATATTATAAGGTAGTAATTACAAAAATTAAGACCTTATCTTATCTATCAAAAACTCCACATTTTCTACTGGGGTTTGTGGTAATATTCCATGACCTAAAGTAAAGATAAAAGGTTTTTTTCCAATAATCTTAATAATATTATCCACATTTTTGAAATCTGTTCTTTACTACCAAACGCTAATATAANATTATCTAAATTTCCTTGTGCAATTATATCTCTATTCTGAAAATTATCTCTTATCCAATTTAGAGGAATATTTTGATCAAAAGCTATAGCATCACAATTTACCTTCTCGCTAAATTTAAGATAATTAAAACCTATAGATTTTGGAAAGCAAATTATAGGAATATTAGGATATTTTTCTTTAAAATAGTCTACTATTTTAATTGTTGGATTTATTATATATTCTTCAATCTGACAATTAGGAACAATACCAGCCCATGAATCAAATAATTTTAAAATATTACATCCTGCCTCTATCTTTAATTCCAAATATTTGATAATTGAGTTAGTTAAAATATTCATTAACTCTCTAAAAAAAACCTTATCTTCAATAGCTAACCTTCTTATATTGTCAAAATTTTTTGACCCTCCCCCTTCTATCATATAACAAGCCAATGTCCAAGGGCAACCAGAAAAACCTATTAACGACTTATTTTTATCTAATTTTTGCCTAGTTAAACTAACCGCATCAAAAACTGGTTTTAAAAAACCATTAATATTATCAATTTTTAAGGCCTTTAGATCATCGCTAGAAGATATTTTTGATAATTTTGGACCAATGCCCCTTTCGAATTTTAAATCGCACCCTAAGGCGTTAGGAATTACTAAAATATCTGAAAAAATAATTGCAGCATCAAAATCAAATCTTTTAATTGGTTGAAGTGTTATTTCACAAGCTAATTTAGGGTTGTAACAAATATCTAAAAAGGAATCTGCATTATTTCTTATTTTTCGATATTCTGGAAGATACCTTCCTGCTTGTCTCATTATCCAGATTGGTGGTTTTTTATAGTAATCTTTTTTTTGTAATATATTTAATATGTAATTCATTTATTTATTATTATATTAATAGTATTGTTAAAAATTTTATATTTTTTTTTACTTAAATATTAACAAATTTTCTAACAAATAATTTAAGTTATAAAAGCTATAATAAAGAGTTTATTTTAAAAAAAAAGTAGCTGTTAAATAAATTAAAAAATTATTAACAGGAAGAAAATTGTTAATAAAATTGTTAATAAAAATAATAAATTTTTAAAATAAAAAAAACATGTTTATAAGTTAAAACTTACTAACAATTTATTAACAGTTTTTGGTTTTTAATTTATTGATAATATAGGGTTAATTTTTAAAAATTTTTCTCTAAATATTTTAATGTTTGAGAGAGTATATATTGAAGATTTTTTATTGATAAAGAGCTTGGTTTTTTACCATATTTTGCCAAATTATTTATTTTATTGACGATATAAAAAAGTTTTTGAGCTCCAATATTTCCTGATATACCTTTTAAAGAATGAGAATTAGAGGATAGTTTTGTTAAGTTGTTTGTTTTATAATTATCTATAATAGATTCGGTTAGTCTTTTTGCGCTATTTTTAAATTCTTTTTTAAGTTCTGATACATCCTCTTTCTTGATTTTATTGCTTAATATAGGAATATTTNNTNNGCATTCCTTATGGTCTGTATCTAGTGATTTTATGGAATTTTTATTAACCGAATTACTTTCTAATGTTAGCCAATTGTAAATAGTGTTTAGTAGTATTTTATTATCACGACCCTTTATGAAAAAATCATTTACGCCATTTTTTAAAGCCCTGTTAAATTCTTTTAACTCTTCTAAGCAAGAATTAGCTATTATAATAACTCTATTTTCAATATTATTAAGTATTTCATATTCTCTTATAATTTTAGCTGCATCATAACCCTTTAACTCAGGCATTAAAATATCCGTTATTATTAAATCATAATTATCTTTATTTGGATGTTTAAATTGATCTTTATATTTTTTAATTAACTCAATACCATTTGTTACTATTTCTGTTTTTATATTATATCTTTTAAAAAGCCTTTTTAGTATCATTAAATTTATTGGCTCGTCATCTGCAATTATTATTTTTTTATTAGATAGAGACTTAACGAGTTTTTCATGATTTATGTTTTTATTGTAGTTTTTGTGAATTAGCCATTTATGAGTTAGTTTTTTAAATAAATCATTCGATGCTGGTTTTGTTATATAATCATCAAATCCAACTTTAAGAGCAAGTTTTTTTATATTTAAAGAAGATCTAGAAGTGTAAGCTATAATTGGTGTTAAATTATCAAATTTTCTAATTTCTTGAACAAGTTTTATACCGCTCATTAAAGGCATTTGAATATCGCTAATAATTAAGTCTAATATTATACCTTGTTTTTTAAGTTTTTTTACTAAAGTTAAAGCTTCTGATCCATTATAAGCTTTATATATTACTGAATTATTTGAATTTTTTAATATTAATTTTTCACATATTTTTACATTTATTTCTTGATCATCGATAATAAGGATATTTTTTATAGTATCATTGCATGATTTTTTGGTGATTTTATTGCAGCTTATGTAATTTGTTATTGAGGGAAATGATGTAATATTACTTTGATTTTTTAATAAAAAATTAAAGCTTGTCATTAATTATAGTTAAGTTGTTGTAATATTTGTAATATGTGGTTGAAAATTTACTTTAACTTTAGTAAAATTATAAATTATTATATATGTTTTTTATTAAAAAAAATAAAATCTTAAATTTTTGATTTATATTGATCCAAACATGAAAAGAAAAATATTATATATTACTAGAAAGGTTAATTTATCTATCGCCCATAAATTATATAATAAAAAATGGTCACAAGAAAAAAACCTTGAAATATTTAAAAAATGCTCAAATTGCCATGGTCATAATTTTACCTTACATGTTACTATTAAAGGAGAGGTTGATTTAGAATCTGGTATGGTTGCAAATTTTAGCGATCTAAAAGATATTATAAATAAAGAGGTTAGTGAAAAAATTGATCATAAATTTTTAAATAATGATGTTAAGGAGTTTGATAATATTGTTACAACGTCAGAAAATATATGTTTAGTTATTTGGGATTGGTTAAAGCCGAAATTGCCAAATCTATATGAGGTAAAATTAGAGGAAACGGGTAATAATTCAACAATATATCGCGGAGAGTAATTGATGAAATATTAATAGAAAAATATTATTGAGATTAACCTTTGTTAACAGTACTCAATTTGCTTTGTCTCTATCTTTTTAGAGAGTTGAAGGGTTCGCGACTTCTTGGTGGATTTAATGTATCTGGTGGCTCTTGTTTGTCTTTAATACGATATTCTATAGACTTATTAACATTAGCACCTTTTTCAAGTAATAATTTTACTAACTCTAAATTATCAATTTGTGCAGCAATATTTAGAGGGGTGCTATCAATAGAATTAACCTCATCAACATCAGCACCATTTTCAAGCAAGAGTTTTACTAACTCTAAACCACCTTTTAGTGAAGCACTAACCACAAGGAAATGACCTTTTTCTTTAGCAATATTAAGAGCAGTTTTACCTTACCATCAACCCTATTACAAATTGGAATAATTTTTTATAAATTAATTAATATATCAATGTGAAGATCATCTAACTTATCAGATCTTTTCTTTTATGATTTTTTAAAATACTTATTATCTTTTTTTAATAGGTATTTTACCATGAAATATCATATCATATTTTTGTAATGATATAAAGTATTATTTGTAAAACTAAAGAAGTAAGAGGGTTTTTACTCTGATTTAATGGTTTTATAATTTACGATCTTTTAATTTTTTAATATATTCGTTAAGTTCTTTTTTTATCGTACCAGACATTATATATAAACCTATAATATTTGGTATTGACATTGATAAGAATAAAATATCTGCCAAATCAATAACGGTGCTTATTTTAATCATGCCGCCAATAAATACGAAAAAGGCAAATATTATATAGCAGATTGAAAGATGCTTTCCTTTAGAGAGATAGGTCCATGCTTGTTTGCCATAATAGCTATATGTTAGCATTGTAGAAAAAGCAAATAGAAAAACAACAATTGACAATAGGTAGGAAAACCAAGGTATTTGCAATGAAAATGCTGCGTTAGACATTAATATTCCACTTATTGAATTATCTAAATAAACTTGGGTGGTAATAATTGTTATTCCAGTTAAAAAGCAGATTAAAATAGTATCAATAAATGGTTCTAAAATTGAAACCGATCCTTCTTGCATAGGGTGCTGAACTTTTGCCGCAGCATGTGCAATTGGAGCGCTACCAAGTCCGGCCTCATTAGAGAAAGCAGCTCTTTTAAAGCCTTGAATAATTGCACCTATTACACCTCCATAAATTGCATTATTATCAAAAGCAGAATAAAAAATAAGCATTATAGAACTTATTATTTTATCATTATTTATAACTAGAATCGTCAGGCACATTAATATATAGGTAATTGCCATAATTGGTACAATTTTTTCAGCTATTTGCGCAACCCTAACAATTCCGCCTATTAATATAAAGGCAATAATAAAAGATAATGTTAAGGCTATGATAATTTTTGAAAAACCACCAAGGTTAAAGCTTTCGGTAATAATTGTAATGCTTTGATTGGCTTGAAACATTATTCCTGCACCTATTGCTCCAAATATGCAAGAAATAGCTGCAAATTTTGCTAAAAATTTCCCTAATTTTTGATGATTATGATCTTTTAATCCATGTTCAAGGTAATAAAATGGTCCAGCTAATAAATGGCCATCCTTTATTTGGCGATATTTTTGCCCTAATGTTACTTCAATAAATTTTGTAGTCATTCCAAGAAATGCTGCTACCATCATCCAAAATACTGCCCCCGGACCGCCTAGTGAAATTGCAATCGCAACGCCAGCAATATTACCCAACCCCACAGTGGCTGACACTGCAGTACATAGAGCTTGTAATGGCGATATCTTTCCAGAGCTATCTTCTTTTGAAGAATATTTGCCTCTAACAACATCAATTCCATGTTTAAAAAGTCTAATATTAACAAATTTTAAACTAATGGTAAAATATAAGCTGGCACTAATAAGCCATAAAACAATTAAAGGAAATCCAAATATTGATATTTGATATATTTTGTCAAAAATTTTATATTCACTACCAAGTAATATAAAGCTAAAAAAAGATGTTATGGGCGATAATGCATTGTCAAAAAAATAAGAAATATTATCTGATATTTTATTAGAAGATGCCAATGCAGAAAATGGGAAGATAATTAGGGCTAGTAGTAAATTTAATTTAAGGAAGTGTTTATATTTTTTCATTTAGAGGTATTTTATAAATTCTGAAAAATGAGGTTTTTTTTGTAATTTATCTTGCATAAAATCTTTTAAGTCATCTTTAGATTTTTTAAAAGACTCGCTTGACATAGACCCGCAATGATGTTGATAAATTAAGTAAAGTAAATAAGTATTTATAACGTCACATTCGCAATAATCTCTTATTTCTTGTAATTTGTTATCGTCAAATAGACTTGTAACTTGGGAGCCATCTATGTCAATTTTTCCAGGCAGGTTAAATGCTGCACATAATTCGTTCATTTTAACGCGTGAAGAGGCGCCAAAATCACTAAATGCATCAGCTAGGTCGCAATGCCAATCAAGGCTATATCTCTGATTATAGCTATTCCATTTATCTCCTAATTTATAAAACCAGCCTGCTTCAATATTATATTTCATTGATGAATATTTTAATACAGGCAGATCAAAATTACGGCCATTAAAACTAACAAATCTTGGTTGTATTTTTTTTAAATGAGAGAAAAAACCTTTTACAAGGTCAGCTTCTTTAGTTTTTGAATCTCCGCCACATCTAATTTCAATAATTTTATAAAATTCATTGCCATCAAAATCTCTTATAATTTTAGCCTCAAGAAATCCAATTGTAATAATTTTGTGGAATGGTTGTCTTAAAAAAGAGCTTTTTTGATTAGTGACATCTAGGTGGTAATTTTCAATAGCTGCTCTTAATTCTTTGACATCTGCATCTGGCATGTTTAATAGCTTTTTTGCAGCGTTGCAATCAGGAATTGTTTCAATATCAAAAACAAATAAATTTTGATGTTGCATTTATTATAAAAGTTAGTGAATTATAAAATTATTTAGTAATAAATTTACTCAACACATATATTAAATTTATAAAATATGCAAATTCAAGCAATAATTCTTGAAAAAAAAGGGGATGCAAAAAATCTTAAAAATAGCATAATTTCATTGCAAGCTCCTAAAAAAAATGAGGTCCAAATTAGGCATAGCGCTATAGGAATAAATTTCCTTGATGTGTGCTTTAGAAGGGGTCAATATAAAATTTCAAAATATCCTGCAACTCTAGGAATGCAGGCGTGTGGATATATAGAAGCTTTAGGAAGTGAAGTTAAAGATTTTAAGGTTGGAGATCGGGTAGCATATGCAACGGGTGGTATAGGAGCATATTGCCAAAAAAGAAATATCCATCAACATCATTTAATTGCCATAAAGCATAAAATAAGCGATGAACAAGTTGCCGCAGTCCTCCATAATGGAATGTTGGTACATGCATTGCTTCATAGAGTATATATTGCAAAAAGAGCAAAAAGAGCGCTAATTCACTCTGCAGCTGGTAGCGTGGGTCACATATTATGTCAATGGGCTAAATATCTTGGAATAGATGTTATAGCCACCGTTGGAGATGACTCAAAGATAGATTTTGTAAAGAGTCTCGGTGTAGATAAGGTAATAAATTATAGAAAAAATAATTTTGTTGATGAGGTGGCAAGATTAACACAAGATAAAGGCGTGGGCATAGTTTATGACGGTGTTGGAAAAGATACTTTATCTCAATCAATAGATTGTTTGTGGCCTATGGGTATTTGTGTTAATTATGGCGACTCATCTGGCGAGGCAAAAGACTTTAATGTAGATCAGCTTTTTTATAATTCTGTTTTTTTGACAAAGCCTTTAATGGCGCTTTATAAATCTAATAGGGTTGAGTTGACTCTATCAGCAAATGAGGTATTAACAGCCGTAGAAAAGTCAATAATTAAGCCAAAAATTACAACTTATGATTTTAATAATATTGTAAAGGCTCATATGGATCTTGAATCTAGAAAAACAACAGGATCGCTAATATTGATACCGCCAAAATCCTGATATTGTTCTAAAAGCTACCTTTAAAATAAATTAACATCCAGCTAAATATCTGTATTGTTATTACTTGTTTACTTAGAAGAAATTTTTATCAAAGATTCGTTAATATTTTCTTTTAGAGTTTTTAAATTATTAGCTAAAATTACCTTATCACAAGATGATAGATAATTAATAGATTTATTTAAAATGACTATATTTTTATTTAAATTATTAAGGTGATTTTTAATTTTAAAAAAGTGGTAATAAGTTTTAACTAATCCAGATTTCATCAAATTATTATAAAAAGTTAAAATAAGTACTATATACAATACAGTTATATAATTTAAATACAAGTATAAATAGTTAATTCAGTACAAATTATTTTTTTTCATAAAATAAACCAATATTATGTATTATTAATATATATGATAGTGTATAGTAAAAATAAATTTTATTCTAATTTATTATATCATGTCACAAATTTCATTAAAACTTAGAAACCTCATGAAGGAACGCGGATGGTCTATGAGGCACACAGCTAAAATAGCTGATCTACCTATTGCTACTCTTAGAAGCATAATATACGGTCAATCTAAAAATCAGAAGCAAACAACCTTAACTAAAATTGCTAAAGCTTTTCAATGTAGCATTGACAGCTTATCCATGATATCTGATAATGATAATAGCAGAAGTAATTCGCTTAATGAGCAAGATATTTGTATTACTATAGATAATTACAATATTTTAACAGCATATCTTGCTGATATGAATTTATCTATAGCAAAAGATAAGCAAGTAAAAATTATTTCTAAATTAAATTCTCTTGGAGCAATTAACAATAGGCAGAACCAAAAATTTTCTCCAGATAGCGCTCTTATTAAATGGCTAATTGAAGATAGTTAATCATTTATTAAATTTTCAGTTAAAAATAAGCTTTAAAATTCTCAAGATGGCTATTTCATTTTGATGTAATTTTATATATTATTTCCTTTTTACTAGATGCTGCAGCAAATAGTAAAAAAGAAATAAATTTGCGACCGGGTTTGCGCGGTAAATTGTGGCATAATTACTATATATAGTAAATAAATTACTATAAAATATAGTCAATATATAATAAATATTGTTTTAAAACTATAAAAAATAGTGTCATATTTTGCCATTATTAAATTAATTTTAATTAAAAGCGCGCTAAAAGCTTAATTGCCCATAGTAATTATATTATAATAATTTTATTGAATTTAAAAATATACAATCTTAAAAAACCCCTCTTCAAATATATATTTACATAAATATCTTATGAGTGCTCGTGAATTATTAATTAATAAACTTAAGGATAAGGGTTGGAGCGTTTTAGAATTGGCGCGAAGATCCAAAGTTCCTCCAACAACTATTTACGGAATTATTAAGAATAAGTCGCAAGGCAATTACAAGACCTTGTCGAAGATTGCCTTAGTATTATCATGTGACGTAGAAGATTTTTTTTCCAGCATGACAAGCAAGACCACAGGGGATAAGAATTTTGATTATGAAATTACTCAATATTGCTATATGAATTTAAATAAATATTTAATGGAAAGAAATATCGTAATTTCTCAAAAATCTGCTACAAAAATTGTTGATAATTTAGTTGAATATTGTTGTGAAAAAAAGGATCAGGATCTAGATTTTGAGCTTGATAATCATATAATTGATCTATTATTTATAAATAGTGACTACGCTAAACAATCTTGATTCTCGTAAAAATTATTTATAGTATCTTTTATTTCATTAATATCATTTAAGATGTTGATTTTGGCGCGATATTGTGCCGAATTTTTTAGTCCATTACTATACCATCCAATGTGTTTTCTTGCTAGCGGAATTGCAATTTTTTGAGAGTAGTGATCAATCATTTGCTGCAAATGAGATAACACTATATGTTTTTGCTCTTTAATTGAGGGGGTGTTAAATTTTTTATTATTAACCTCGCTAGATATTTGTTTTATAAGCCATGGCTTACCGTAACAGGCTCTGCCTATCATGACACCATCCGCATTTGATTGAAGCATTGCCAATTTAGCATCTTGAGTGTTTTTTATATCGCCATTGGCTATTACCGGTATTTTTACTACTTCTTTGGTTTTGGCAATTTCTTCCCAATTGGCATGACCATTATACATTTGACATCTTGTTCTGCCGTGAATAGTCAGCATTTTTATACCAACATTTTCCGCTCTTTTTCCTAAAATTGGCGCGTTGAGATTTTCATAATTCCACCCAAGTCTCATTTTCATAGTTACAGGAATATTAACAGCCTTTACTACTTGTTCCATAATTTTTGTTGCCAAATCTTCATCTTTCATTAGAGCGCTTCCTGCAAAGCCATTTACAACTTTCTTAACGGGGCAGCCAAAATTAATATCGATAATATCTGCGCCAAGATCTTCGTTAAGGCGGGCAGCTTCTGCCATGATTTTAGGGTCGCATCCCGCTATTTGAACAGACATAGGGTAGTGATCTTTATCCTTTTTTCCTTTTAATAAAGATTCTTTGGTTTGAAGTATCATGGCTCGTGACGCAATCATTTCAGATATAACTAGAGAAGCGCCAAAATCCTTAACCAATCTTCTGAAGGGCAGATCAGTTACTCCTGACATTGGGGCAAGTAGAATATTGTCCAATAATTTAATTTTTCCTATATTGATCATATTGGATTATATTTAATAAGTGTATTAGTTTATGTATATATTGTAATAAATTAATTTTAATAAAATTTAACCATTGCATTATTATTTGCACTTTTTAGCTTATAGCTATTGTGCAATAGTGTAAATAATTATATTTAATAATAAATTAATTATAATATAGCACAATTTATTTTTTGCAACCATGCTTATTAAAGCATAAACTTACTGAGTTACAAGATAAAAACGAATTTATGATAACTTCAATAAAAAAGAAAAATAAAAATCATAAACTCGAAATTAAAAGCTGGTATTCAAATCGCTATCAAATGATAGTTGTTCAGCGAAACCTACTATTAATTCTTACAGCTTTTTCTATTATATCAGTTGCTGTTGCTGTATTATTTGTTAAAAAAATAATGGCCAGCAAATCTCTTGATCCTTATATTATTGAATTGGAAGAAAAAACAGGAATTGCCACCGTAGTTGATAGAAACACGGCAATAAATTTCACAAGCCAAGAGGTTGTTAGGAGGTATTTTTTAAGTAAATTTCTTAGGGCTGCCCTTGGTTATGACCCAAAAACATATAAGGATGATGTTGAGGTTGTTAGGCTTTTTTCAACTCCTTCAGTTTATTCAGATTTTAGAAAAAGAATCACCGGTGCAGCTTTAGGTGCTAGCGCAAGCATTGATTTAAGAATAAAATCACTAAATTATACTGACAATAATAATTTAAGAATTAGATTATTGCGCCAAACCAAAACAAATATTAATTCTACCCCTATAAAAAAAGATGAGCTGGTTAATATTAGATTTTATTTTTCACCAGAGATAAAGCTCACAATGGAGGAAAGAATGATTAATCCTCTAGGGTTCCAAGTTAGCAAGCTAACAATTGAAGAGGAAATTTTTAGTTATTAATTTTACTAATAAATAATGCGATTTTTTAGAATTTTACTTACTTTTTTGTTAATTATAGGATCGACAGCACATTTAAATGCTCAAGTTCCAATTACTACAGATTCAAGAATTAGAACTTTGGTTTATAATCCCAATGAAGTTTATGAGCTAAAATTTTATTATAATTATCAGTCATTTATAGAATTCTCAGATGATGAAGAAATAGAGATGATATCAATTGGAGAGGCCTTTGCCTGGAGGCTTACCCCGGCAGAAAAGAGATTATTTATTAGGCCCCTAGAAATTGCTGCTCATACAAATATGACAATAATTACAAATAAAAGAACTTATCATTTTGACATTAGATCTGATGAATTTGATGGCAAGGCTGATGAAAATCTGGTATATACTGTTAGATTTTTCTATCCTCAGGCAGGACAGCCAATTCCTCTTCCTCCGCAGTTAGCGGTTCCTAACATTAACGCCAAAAGAAGCCAGCCAGCAACAATGCCTAACAATGTTACAATGTCAAGAGCTCAGATTCAGACCCCTATACCAAAAGCCAAAATTGGCACAAAACTCCCAGATTTAATCACTAGAAATCCTGACCAAGTTGAGTTAAATTTTAATTATAGCTTAGCTGGAAGGGCTGATGATATTGTTCCTTTGAAAGTATATGATAATCAAAATGAAACTTATTTTCAATTTGAAAATGATAATAAGGTCATTCCAACTATTAGCAAGGTCAGCGCATCTGGTGTAGAGCAATCTCTAAATTACATAATAAGAGATAAATATGTTGTAGTACCAGCTACTGCAAGACAATTTACCCTAAGGCTTTCAGATAGCTTGCTTTGTATATATAATAACAAGCTACTTAAGAGAAAATAAAATAATTTAATATAGCCCTTTTATATATTAAAAGCTGTCTTTAAAATAACTAAGATTTAATTAAGGATAAGTTTTAATATAATATGTTGTTGGGGACGGTTTTTTTAAATCTTAAAAAGTTAAGATTAATTATTTGGGCTTATATCTGCGCTTCTTATTGTTATTATCCTGTTATTTTCTATAATTTCTAATTCTCCATCTTCGGTAATGCCTTTAAATATTGCGCTAATTTCTTTTTTGCCATTAGATATAGATATTATTTTGTTAAGATTATAGGCGTTTTCTAGCCATATTTTTCTATATTGTCTAAAGCCAAAATCAATCCATCCATTATATAGCTTTTTAAATTCTGTTAAAAAATCTTTTAAAAATGTAATTTTGTCAATAATAATGCCAAGATCTTTTAAATTTTGAGAAGGAAATGTGGTATTTTTTGGACTATTACCTATATTTACCCCTATTCCTAAAATAGCCAATTGCTCATTATTTGTACCTTGCAAGCTTTCAAGCAATATTCCAGCAATTTTTCTATCATTAATTATTAAATCATTTGGCCATTTATAAGATATATTTAAATTGCTGTAATTAAGGTTTTTTATAATATTTCCTAGGGCTATAACGGATATAAAATTTATATGATGAATTTTGCTAATCGATATATTTGGCTTTAGCAATATAGAAAATTGTAGATTTTCTTTATATGATTGCCATTTTCTATTGATGCGCCCCTTTCCTTTGGTTTGTTTATGGGCAAGATAGACGTTAAATTCGTCTAAATTTTTTGACAAAGCATCTTTTGCTAATTGGGTATTTGTACTGCCAAGCTCATCAAAGATATTTATAAGAAATTGTTCATGTAAAATTTGATTCATCTGGTAAAAACCAACTGATTTTCATTGGAAAGGTCGCAATTAAATTTATAATTAAAATTGTTAAATTGCTTTAGGTCATCTGGGCTTGATATTTTATTTTTTATCGCATAATTGGTCATGGCTCCTCGAGCTCTTTTGGAGTTTATGCCAATAATCTTTAATTGGCTATTTTTATTATCTTTAAAGACTATGTTAATAAATCGCTTCTTAATTAGGCTGGGATTAATTGCTTTAAAATACTCATTAGATGCTAAATTAATAATTATATCGCTTTTAGTTTGGTTAATATAGTTGCAAATATCATTTTGCCAAAAATTATATAAGTTGCTGTAATTTTGTTGTAGTAATATTTTATTTTTATTTAAGTCTGTACCCATTTCTAGTCGATAAGGCTGGATGTAGTCCATAGGCCTTAAAAGCCCATATAGTCCTGATAAAATCAATATTGTGTCTTTCAGGTAAGATAGATCTTCATTGCTAAAGCTTTCAGTATCAATGTTTTTATAGACATCGCCATTAAAAGAGAGAATTGCAGGGGCGGAGTTTAGCTGATTAAACTCATTGCTAAAATTTTGATATCTATCATAGTTCAATTTGGCAAGTTGTGGACTTATCTTAAACAAGCCTTGCAGGTCATTGCTTGATAATTTCTTGAAATCACTTACAATTTTTGCTATGTTTTTGCCAAATATCGGCTGGGTGCAATGGCTGCTATTAAAGCTAATATTTGAATTTATTGATTTGGCTGGTGATAATAAAATGATCATAATTTATCGAAAATTTTAATGCATAAAATCTCTGAAGCTATTAACGTTGTTAAAATATTATAGAGATTTAAGCCAGTAATATTAATTGATAATTTAAAAAATAAGATTAAATTATATTTATTTTAAACACAACTATTAACAAATATGTCACAAGAATTGCCATTAATGCGCAAGGCCACAGCTGTCTGGCTTGTTGAAAATACGGCTCTTACATTTAGCCAAATCGCTGTATTTTGCGGTCTTCACGAGTTAGAGGTTCAAGGTATTGCCGATGGAGATGTTGCATCAAATGTTGTTGGGCAAAACCCAATATCATCAGGGCAATTAACTAAAGAAGAAATATCAAGATGTGAAGCCGATAATAATCAATATCTTAAAATTAATAGATCATCTATTGACAAAAATACAAAAGTTAAAGCTTCAAAATACACCCCAATTGCAAGAAGACAAGATAAGCCAGATGGCATATCTTATCTCTTAAAATATTACCCTACAATTTCAAATAATCAGATCAAAAAACTAATAGGCACGACTGATAAAATGATTGATTCCATCAGGGATAAGACTCATTGGAACATTGATGAAATTAAGCCAAGAGACGTCGTATTGCTTGGACTGTGTAGTCAGTCACGTTTTAATGAAATCATCTCTCAAATTGAGGTTGATAACAGCGAACAATAAAATTATGACAATTAAAAATCTTAAAATTGGCGATCAGGCCCCAAATTTTGTTGCTAATTCTACTGATGGAGAATTAAAGCTATCTGATCTAAAGGGCAAGAATGTTGTAATATATTTCTATCCTAAGGATGACACGCCGGGTTGCACAATTGAGGCGCAAGATTTTTCCAAAAAAAGTGACCAATTTGAAAAGCTAGATTGTATTATTATTGGGGTGTCGAAAGATTGCATGAACTCTCACAATAAATTTATCAATAAATATAATCTAAATTTCGAGCTAATTTCAGATGAAGAAAAAACAATTTGCGATCTATATAATGTAATTAAAGAAAAATCAATGTTTGGCAAAAAATATCAAGGAATTGATAGGGCCACCTTTTTAATAGATCGCATGGGAAAGATAATTAAAATATGGCGCACTGTCAAAGTTAAAGGCCATGTCGAAGAGGTTTATCTAGAGCTTAAAAACTCTTTGTAAATTGGCGCATATTAGCCGCAAGATCCTAAAAATAAATTATTCTTGCAATTTAATCATATTTAGCTTAATTTTATCTTATATTTTAAAAATGATTTAGCGGGGTAAAATAATTACTTATTATTTTACGTAAAGATTTCAAGATAATTACAAAATCTAATCAAATTAACCCCCTATTTATATAATTATTGTTGGGCTTTATTTGTCCTCACGTAATAATGCTATTTTATTATCGCTATGACTTTTGCTATAAAGGCCCTTACTAGGAATGACATTGGAACTAAAAACGCCAAAAAGATAAGAAATTCTGGGAATATACCAGCTATAATTTATCAAAAAGAAAAAAATATCAATATATCCGTTCCTACCAAGGAATTTGAAACTGAATATTTTAAAGGAAATATTTTAGCCACTATAATTGAAATTGAAATTGACGGCAAAAAAACAAAAAATATTGTAAAAGATATAAGCCTAGATCCAGTAACGCAAAGGCCTGTTCATATTGATTTTGCAACTTGCGAGGGCTTAAAAAACATAAATATTGCTGCAAAATTTAATTTCATAGGAAAGGATAAATCCCCTGGTTTAAAAAGAGGTGGATTCTTGCATGTTGCCAATAGAAGGGCAAGTCTTTCTTGTCCAATAGATGAAAAAATTCCAGTATCAATAGACGTTAAAGTTGACTCCCTGCATTTATCTTCAAAAATATGGTCTGATCAAGTATCTTTGCCTCAAAATATAAAATTTGCTAGTAAAAACAAGTTTTTAATTTGCAGTATAATAGGTAGAGGCAAGTCAAAAACTGACGATGCCAAGGCAGATGGTGAACAAACCGCTGAAGCTGGCGAGGCAAAGAGCGATGGTTAAAAGAGCGAGGGTTAGCTTTTTACTCTAAATAAATTATCTTTAGCAGGAAATTTTTTATTAACAACATCGTCCTTGTATCTTTTGGCGCAGCTGGATATTTCATTGGCAAGATTGCCATATTTCTTTAAGAATTTAGGGTTAAAATCTTGATTAATTCCTAGCATATCATCTGTGACCAATATTTGGCCATTGCAATCAATTGAAGCTCCTATGCCAATAGTGATTATTTCTAGAGATTTTGCTATTTTGCTAGCCACTTCTTCTGGAACAGCTTCAATAACCATTGAAAACGCTCCTATTTCTTCAATTTTTTTTGCAAGATCTATTAAGGCTTTTACAGAATCTTCTTTTATTGCTTTATATCTAAAATCTTTTGCGTTCTGGCAATGTTGAGGCAAAAGACCTATATGGCCCATTAGGGCGATATTATTTTGGCATAAATATTTTGCGATAGGCAAGATATGTTCATCAATTTCAATTTTAATCGCGTCGCAATTTGTTTGAGCAATAATTTTCTTGGCATTATTCAAGGCTTCATATTTGTTATTTTCATATGACCCATAGGGCATGTCAACCACAATTAAGGGGCTCTTAGCAGCCTTTGTTACGCTTTGAGCATGGCGAATCATCATATCTAGCGTAACTTCTTTAGTGTTTTGCATGCCGTATAGCACCATGCCCAGAGAGTCTCCCACAAGAATAATATCGCAAATATCATCAAGTAATTTTGCTATATTAAAGCTATAAGCTGTTAAGCAGGTAATTTTTTGCGAAGAGGCTAATTTAATAATTTTTGATATTTTAGAGCTTTTGCGCATTATTTAGCTAGGGGTTTGGTTGCTGAGTAATTGATTGATCTTCAAAGTCTTTTGTAAAATCAATATCATTATAATCTTCTTTAGATTGAGTATTTTTATCATTATATGAGTATTTTGTTGGCAATCCTAAATATTGTCGAACTTGATCTAAATTTGTTATATGTTGAAATTTATTGTCTTTAAATACAATATTGGAGGCTATATTTATAGGAATTTGCTTTTCTCTATTGCCGGTTAAAAATAAGGAATTGAACAATCCTCTTGCCAATTTATCTTTAATGCTAAATGAGCCGCTCAAAACAGAGTTGATTGCAGGCGCTTTGACGCTGGCTTTGAACCTAGCATCCGAACTATTGCTTATCTGTATTGTGCCTGTTGCTTGCTCAAATATTGTTGACGCATCATTATTAAAAATAATTGCCTCAGGGTTGGATATAGTTTTGTTATTGATTGTGGCGGCAAACATTTTTTTAACAAGGTCGTTTAATCCATATTCTTTTATGGATATTGGTTTGGCGGTAAAGACGATTTTTGATGATAGTTTTTTTATGAAATCTTCTTTTGTTATTGCTGAAGATGATAGGCCGGCATTTATATTGGCAATCCCTTCAATATTATTGTAATTAATTAATTTTTGCGCAACATCTTTTATATTAATATTTTTTCCTTCTAAATTGCCATTTATTGACTTGACTATGCCAGCCTGAATAAAGCCGTTAAATTCTATATCGCCACCAAATATTTTGCTATTTATCTTTGCATCTTTGAGTGTGCCATTATATATTTCGCTATATATTTTTGTGTCTTTGAAGCTAAGATTATCTATTATTATATCCTTTAATGTTAAGTTTATAATTCCATTAAACCCTTTCAAAGAAGGTAGGGCAAATAGCTGATCTGCAAATCCTCTATTGGCTTTATTATTATCTGATAAATTTTCTTCACATTCCTTTCGTGGCTCATTATTATTTGAAGAGCTATAAAAAAATTTATCAGCCAGAGCTCTAACGTTAAAAATAGGAGTCTTTCCTTTGATATTTATTGACAAATTTGCTCTTAAATTATTTTTGCTAGATTTAACGTCAAAATCATAAACCTCAAAAGTTCCCCGACCTATTTTGAATCCTATTTTTTGATCATTAAATTTTTCGGCATTGTAAATAAGGCGATCAAACTGAAGATAAATATCGTTATTATAGGATATGTTATTAAGCCATAATGTTTTTTTAAGAAGGGACCCGGGGGATAAATATATATTTTGCCCAGATGTTAAAAAATATTTATCAACATTAAAATCGGTTGCGCTAAATTTGGTTATGATATTATTTTCTCCAGAGGCAGTTTTGTTAATGCTAATTCTTCCAAGAAATTCACTTTCATTATTGTTTAAATTAAGATAAATATTGTTAAATGTAAAGTTTTTAGGTGATAGTAGTATATCTGAATATATAAGATAATCAGCAAATTTATTTATTTTTAAATTTTGGGACTGGATATTGAACCACTTTATTATGTCGCTGAGATTGCCACCTTTGGCGTCAAAGCGGCCAACAAATTTTGGAATTTTATTGCCATTGTCAATTGACCCCCTAATCCTAAAAAACCCTCCGCCTGGAGTTTTAAAAATAAGGGGTAATATCATAATATTTTGTTTGCTTTCGGCGCTGAGGTAAATATCTACATCTTTAATTTCTGAGTCTAGGTAATTTAGCTGGGCAATTTTTATCTCGGCTGTAAGGTCAATTTTATTTTGAGGGTTGCTTTTTTCGTTGGTTGAATTTTTGTCATGATTTGGAAGGATTGCTTCTTTGAGTGTTTCATGATTGGCGGCTTCGCTTGATAATTTTAAATCTAGATCAAGATTTTTAATGTCAAAAATAAAGTCATATATTGGTCGCAAGGCTTGTAAATTTATGTTTGCTTCTCCAGAGCCCTTAATTAGGTCAGAGTTTAAAATAATGTCATTTATAGCTACTTCTTGGTTATTATATTCTATATTGGCGCTAATTTTAACAGGCCTAGAATTGTGATTTAGTTTATTATAAGCTAGGTCATAATTATTAATGTAGCTGCCATAAAAAGATTTTAGATCAGAAATATCTGTGATAATCTTGCCGTTAAAATTATTTTCTAATATATTTGAGGAGTTATTTTCTATCTGCCCCTCTATTCTTAAGACCGCAATGGGAGATAATATTTCAGCAAATGATAGTTTTTGAGCGCCCTCTTTTTTATATATTACTGAAGTGGCTTTTGAGGTTATATTATTGCTCTTAAAATCAATATTTATAGATATATTATTATTATTTTGCGCTATGGTGCCGTTTATTTCTTCAAATTCTTTAATTTGAAAAAGTTTATTATGTGAGATAAATTTGCAATCTTGAAGTATTATTTCAGGAATTGCACCTAATGTTGTTTTATCGGGCTTGATATTGCCGATAGAAAATAATTTTGAGGTAATGCCTTTAGCTATGGTTTTTGCATCTTTTTTTTCTGTAAAATTAAAAATATTATCATATTGGCTTGAAAATTTTCCATTCTTGCTTGATTCAATTACAATATTCTTAAGGGTAAGGGATTTTGAGATATTGTTTTTTGTAAAGCCAAAAAGAGGTATTTTTGATAAAGCTTGTTGCAAATGGGCTCTGTATTTTTTGTTATCGTAACTAATGTTGCTAATAGCGATATTTTTTGCACTTATTGTAGGATAAGGGACCAAGCTTATTTCAACAGGACCTTTTATTATAACACTGCCACCTGTGACCTCGCTTAAATTTTGTTCAATTTTTAATTTTAAGCCAGAATTATTTAAAAATAAGGGTACAGCATATGCAAAAAATAATAAAATAGAAAATGCTATAAATATTTTCTTTGCTGTTTTTGATGATAAAATATTTCGTGAAAATTTATAAAATCCAATTATTGCTTTAAAAAATTTAATAAAATTTCCAGTAATTATCCTAGTATATTGAGCTATTTTATTTATATCGGGCATCAAAAGAGATAATAATTAATATCTAATAGCTAACTTAAATATCATTAATTTAAATAACCATAAATAATGCAAGATTTTATCTGAAAAATCGCAAATATCACCAGCTGAGGTTAAATAGCGCAATAAATTATCTTTGATTATTTATAAAAGGGCCTTATTAGATCTAGTGTTTTTTAGGGAGTGGCAATTATCATGGCAAGGGGGGTTGCGGTTATAATGATAATTTTAATTAAAGTGAATTTCATTGAGTATTATGCTGATTTTGTCATCTAGCAATAGGTTGCTTGCAAAAATTAAAGATAATATGGCGTAAATTATAAATATCAGATATCTGATTTTTTTGCTAGGTTTTGCCTTGTTTTTTTTGGACATGGCAAGGCTATAATATAGCAAATTATTGTCTAGACTCATCTATTATGTTAAATAATTTTTGCTCAGCGAAAGGCAAAGCAAGCTTTGAAATGTTTTTGGATAGTTTTTCTATTTTTTTTTTATTAAAAATAAGATCATTAAGTATTTTTGAGACATTGTTAATAGTAAAATCATCTTCTTTAATCATTATTGCGGCATTATTATTGGCAAAATATTTGGCATTTTTGAGCTGATGATCGTCACTAGATTTTGCGAAGGGCACAATAATTGCGGGTTTTTTAGAGGCGCTTAATTCAAAAAGAGTCGAGGCTCCACATCGAGCTATTACTAGGTGAGATTGTGCAATTATTGATGGCATATCTTCAAAAAAATGATCTGTTATTATATTAACGCCAAATGATTTATATTTTTCAAAGGTCTCTTGCAAAAGGTCCTTCCGACATTGTTGAAAAATTAGAATTTTAGGCTTTAATTCATTTTTAAGATTGAATATTGCATTTGGAATAATGTCGCTAAAAATTTTTGCGCCACCAGATCCACCAACTATTGTTATTGTGAAAAATTGCCTCTTAATATCCGTTTTTTTAAAATCTGATTTAAGTATAACATCATAACCCATTCTGGTATCCATGTTAAATAATTTAGGTGCAAAATCTGGCAATATAAATGGTTTATTATGCAATGCAGAGATTTCTTTTTTTACAGGGACTCCAATATGGCAATATTTATTGTTAATTTTTTGATCCAGCCCATCAGTATTCTTGAATGTTAGGGCGACTTTTTCGCAATATTTGGATAATATTTTATTTACTTTGCCAATATGGGCATTTTGTTCATGAGTAATTAATTTTGTTCTGCTAATTATTGCGGCAATGCCAACAGGAAAGCATGCATATCCACCAAAGCAAATAACATATTTTGGTCTTTTTGTTAAAATTAATATCAATGAATATATGATTCCAATACTGATTTTAATGGTGGCCGTAATTTTGTTTTTGACTTGAGATGATGGTATAAGATAGAATTTTAGGTTGGTTTTTTTAACGTAATTTTTGCAATTTTTGTCACCAAAAATTGTTACACCATAATTTTTACGCGCGAAATAATCTGCCGTACATATTGCGGGTATTATGTGCCCGCCTGTGCCTCCTGTTGCAATTATGATTTTCATTAAATTATTGATATAGCTTAACTCTTGCTTTAAATATTAAGCATCTTGACAAATCTAAGTCAAGTGATAGCATAAAATTATTATTTATTTTATTAATTTTTGATAATCTATAATTTATGTGCAAGAATTTTATTGATCTTAGTCAAATTTCTAAAAAAGATATTTGCTCAATAATTGATATCGCTCACAATATTAAAAATAAAAGCTTGGCTTCAAATTGCTTAAAAGGCAAAAATATAGCAATGATCTTTGAAAAGAGCTCAACTAGAACAATGGTTTCTTTTCAGCCGGGCATAAATCAGCTCGGTGGCAATGCTATTATTATGAATGCCAATGATATGCAATTGAGCAAGGGAGAAGAGATTAGCGACACTGCAAAGGTTTTGTCACGCTATGTTGATGCAGTAATTATCAGATCAAAATATCATCAAACAATAGAAGATTTTGCTAGCAATTCTCATATTCCTGTAATTAACGCATTATCCGATTTGTCGCATCCGTGCCAGATCATGGCTAGCATTTTAACAATTATAGAAAAATTAGGATCATTTCAAAATAAAAGATTGGCGTGGTTCGGAGAGCATAATAACGTGTTAAATTCATATATTCAGCTTTGCGCGATCCTTGATTTTGAGCTTATTATATCCGCTCCTAGTGAAATGAGTTTTAGTAATAGTGAGGTAGATAGAGCAAAAAGCATGGGCGCAAAAATTGAGATAATTTCCGATCCTCTTATTGCGGCTAAAAATTGCGATGTATTAATTACTGACACATGGTTTTCTATGGGCGATGCCGCCTTCGACAACCCTGACTTAAGGCAAAAAAAGATTGATCTTCTTGCTCCTTTTCAAATATCTCAAGAAAAAATGGCATTAGCTAATAAGGGCGCAATTTTTACCCACTGCCTTCCAGCCTATCGTGGTTTTGAGGTTGAAAAAGAGGTTATTGACGGCCCCCAATCTGTTGTTTTTGACGAGGCTGAAAACAGGCTTCATGTGCAAAAAGCAATATTGATATGGCTATTTAATAATAAGGTTTAGCAGTTTTGGGGTTATAATTTGGCAATAATTGCAAAATATTATTGACATTGCATATATAGCTATGTAAATTATTGTCTTTTAAAGTTAATGCAAATTTTGCATTATTTTGCCTTGTGACTAAAAAGGCCTTATTTAAAAGAAGATAAGAAGCAATTTAGAGATGACTTAGCATCGCTAATTATATTTAAATATATTAAATAGCTAGCAAAAGAGGCATCAAATAATTGGGCAATTTATATTTAATCTGTTATAAAAATGAATAAAACATATTCTTGCAAGCCTAGCGAAGTTGAGAGGCAGTGGTGGTTAATTGATGCACAAGATCTTGTGCTTGGGAGACTTGCTTCAAAAGTTGCTAACTTACTTAGAGGCAAGCATAAAGCGTCTTATACCCCAAATATTGATTGTGGCGACCATGTTGTTATCATAAATGCAGAAAAAATCGCACTAACTGGTAAAAAACTTAGTGACAAAATATATTATTGGCATACTGGATATCCTGGCGGTATTAAAAATAGAAGCGCTAAGCAAATTTTATCTGGAAAATTTCCTGAAAGAATAATAGAAAGCGCTGTTTCAAGAATGATATCTCGAGGCCCATTGCAAAGGGACATCATGAAAAAGCTTCATATTTATTGTGGACAAGAGCATAAGCATCAGGGTCAAACGCCAAAAAAATTAGATTTTGGCTCTCTTAATAAGAAAAATATCAAAAATTAACAATGTCAAAGCAACAAGATAATATATCTCAAGAAAATAATCAGCCCCTAAATAATATTGACAGCCTAGGTAGATCATATGGAACTGGCAAAAGAAAAAACGCAGTCGCTCGCGTCTGGATAAAAAAAGGCAGTGGCAAGGTCACTGTCAATAAAAGAGACGCAAAAGAATATTTCGGCAGAGAGATATTATTCAATATTGCCGTAGCACCTTTTGCAATTGTTGAGCAGAAAGACAAATTTGACGTAATAGCAACAATTTCTGGAGGTGGTCTTGGGGGTCAGGCAGGAGCATTATCTCACGGCATAAGTAAGGCATTAGCGCTATTTGACAATGAAAATAGACCAGAGCTGAGAGTTAAAGGCTATTTAACCAGAGATGCAAGAGTTGTAGAAAGAAAGAAATACGGCTTTAAAAAAGCTAGGAAAGGTAAAACATATCGCAAGAGATAAGATTGCTAAATTGATAATCATCAATTTGTTTAAATTTTCTTAAGTAACTAAAAAGGTTATATATGCCTCCAAAATTCAATTGCATATTTATTGCTTCTGACCATGCTGGATTTGACCTTAAGTCAAAATTAATAACAAATATTCCCATATTATATTCCTCATTGGATGTAAAGGATATTGGTTGCGATAATTCTAAGGAGTCTGTCGATTATCCTGATTTTGCAAAAAAAATAAGTTTTTTAATTGATCATGATAATGCAATGGGTATCTTGATATGTGGTAGTGGCATAGGCATGTCAATTGCCGCAAATAGATATTCTCATATAAGGGCTGCCTTATGTCACAATTGTGAAACGGCAAAATTGGCTCGCAATGATAATAATGCCGATATCTTATGTATTGGTGCTCGTAATTTGGATTTCAGCAATGCCATTAATATGGTCAAACAATTTATTGAAGAAGATTTTTCAGCCGGCAGGCATCAAAAAAGGGTAAGCAAATTAAGCTAATATGGCCAATAATAAAAATGATTCTAAAAATATTAGAAGCTTTGGCAGAATAAAATCTCGAAAATTATCCTCTTCTAAAAATAATAGATTAATAAATCTATATCCTAAATATCTATTTGATAAAATTAGCTATAATAAAATATCATCAAAATATAAAAAAATAAATATAGAGATAGGATTTGGTGATGGTGATTTTCTTTACAATATGGCAAAAAATAACAGCCAGGAGCTTTTTATTGGGTTTGAGCCATATATTAATGGATTTGTCAGCTTATTATCAAAGCTGCAAAATAAACATTTGCCAAATATATTGTTATTTAATGGTGATTTTAGGGAAAAATTTCAAGAAATTAAAGATTTGCAAATAAAATGTGCCAAAATATTCATTTTATTTCCAGATCCTTGGCCAAAGGCTAAGCATTATAAAAGAAGGCTGATTAACGCTAAATTTTTAGATGATTATATTAACCCAATTTTATCGCCAATTGGCCAGTTGGTAGTTAGTACTGACCATGATAGTTTAAAATTATGGGTATTATGGTCGATTAATATAAGTAAAAATTTTCATTGGCAGGCTCATTATCCTGATGATTGGTTAAATTTTCCGCATTATTGGTGCGAAACTAAATATCAGCAAAAAGCCAAGAATGAAGAGAGATCATCTATATTTATTACAGCAAAAAATGGCCAATAACATATTAAGCTCATTGCCTGACATAAAAGGTGCATATAAATTTAACGCTCCGATTAGAAATTGGTTTAATATTGATTGTAGAGCGGAGATATTATTTAAGCCAAAAAATATTGATGAGCTATGCTATTTTTTAATAAATTATAAAAATAGAAAAGACCTAAAGATAATTGGGGCAACATCAAATATAATATTTAAAGATAATATCATAAAAGGCATAGTAATAAAGCTACCACCCTCTTTTGCAAAAATTGAGCATAAAGATAATGTAATTGATATTGGATGCGCTGCCTTATGTCAAAATGTTGCGAGCTACTGTGCAAATAATGGCCTTAGCAATTTAGAATTTTATTCGGGAATTCCTGGGTCTATTGGTGGTGCAATTGCCATGAATGCCGGTTGCTACGGCAGCGAAACCTCAGATTATCTAATTGAAGTTATGGCCCTAAATTACAATGGCGAGATAAAAAAATTAACCAATAATCAGCTTGGCTTTGATTATCGCCATAATAAAATTGCTAGCAATTCAGATCATATATTCATATCTTCAAGATACAATATTGTAAAAAAAAATGATTGCACCGTAATAGAAAAAATTACCCAATTTAAAAAATTGCGGCAAGAATCGCAGCCAATTAGGGCTAAAACTGGTGGTAGCACTTTTAAAAATCCTGAAAATAAAAAAGCCTGGCAGTTAATAGATGGGGCAAATTGCAGAGGTTTGGCAATTGGAGATGCTCAAATTTCAACAAAACATTGCAATTTTATTATAAATAAAAATAAAGCCACTGGCCAAGATATAATAGAGCTAATTAATTTAGTAAAAGAGAGAGTTTTTAAAAAATATAGTATTCATTTGGAAGAAGAGATAAAAATTTACTAAAGATTGTGACTTTATATTGATTTTTAACATCAAAAAACTTTACTATGCAAATAGTCATTTTTTAAAGCGCCAAAAAATTATAAGTCGTTATTTCAATTTGGCTATTTAGTAATAATAATTATCATTTTAAGAAATTTATGAATATTTCAAAGATCAAATCCTTATTATCAGCTTTAGGATTGTCATCAATTTTTCTTGCATTTGCTTCTAGTGCCGCATTTGCACAATCAACAGATATTAATGAATTCTCTAAAGTAATGTGTAGGGTTTTGGACATTGCCACAGGAACCGGCGGTAAAGCATTTGCTGCATTTGCAATTATTTCTGTTGGTATAGGTTTTTTCACTGGTAAGGTGTCTTGGGGTTTAATGATTGGTGTTGCTGCTGGTATCGCGGCTATTTTTGGTGCGCCTTCTATCGTTTCCGCTATATCAGGTGATAGTGGCGGTTGTAAATGTTCCGACGTATATGATTCTACTACAGCTGAGCATAGTGCTGATCCTAACGAAAATATATATGATGATGGCTGTAAGATATGATAAGGTGGAATAATTATCTAATATTGTAGTTTTTTTAAGATATTATAATAGCAATTTAACTCCTAGTCTTTTAATGACTAGGAGTTTTTTTGTTGTATATTAAATTGTGAGTAATAAAATTATAATGCCACTGGCAATGCATTATCGCAGTAGCCAAGTGCTATAAATATAAGGGGCCCCAGAGAGCAAAATATTATTTATTTTAGCTCTCTGACCCCTTTTTATTGGGTATTTTTTAATTTAAGAGAGCATTTAATGGCAATGATCTTTTTAAAAAAATTAAACAACTTAATTTATAATTTTATATTATGGCTCAAAATTCCCTAACACTTTAGGCTGAATATAATATAGCCTTCATGTTGAACAATTTTAAATATATTATTAATTGTCACGGCTTTAAAAATTCTATTTTTATGAGAGGATTGCATTTTCTTTTGGTAAATAGCTACAAATTTGTTGAATATTGTAAATGCTATTATAATTTAATAGCATTGCGCATATATACTGGTATTTAATATTCGCTTTAAATTATTAATTTTAATACATTATTTATGAATATTTCAAAAATTAAGTCCTTATTGTCAGCTTTAGGATTGTCGTCAATTTTTCTTGCATTTGCTTCTAGTGCCGCATTTGCACAAAACACAACAGAGATTAATGAATTCTCCAAAGTAATGTGTAGGGTTTTGGACATTGCCACAGGAACCGGCGGTAAAGCATTTGCTGCATTTGCAATTATTTCTGTAGGTATAGGGTTTTTCACTGGGAAGGTGTCTTGGGGTTTAATGATTGGTGTTGCAGCTGGTATAGCGGCTATTTTTGGAGCGCCTTCTATCGTTGCCGCTATATCGGGTGATGGTGGCGGTTGTACATGTAAAGACGTATATGGCACCACACCTCCATCTGGTTATAGTAGTGATGTAAATGAAAAAATATATGATGATGGCTGTAAGACGCAATAATTATCTAATATTGTAGTTTTTTTAAGATATTACAATAGCAATTAACTCCTAGTCATTTTATGACTAGGAGTTTTTTTGTTGTATATTAAATTGTGAGTAATAAAATAATAAAAAAACAAAATTAATTTATTAAAAAATGTCAAATAGATGCGATTTATTAGGGGTTGGAGTTATGAGTGGGCATAAAGTTTCTCACTCTAACAGAAAGACTAATAGAAGATTTTTGCCAAATTTAAAAAATATATCACTTTATAGCGACTCTTTAAAGGTTGATATAAATGTTAAAATAGCATCATCTTCGCTTAGAACTATTAACAAATATGGTAATATTGATAGCTTTCTTGTTAATTACCGATTTAACAAGCTAACTCCTCTTGCTCAAAAGATTAGAAGAAAAATCAAGACAAGCCTTATCAAATCAAAAACCTTAGAAGAAGTGCTTATTAAAAAGGTCAAAAAAGTTGCTGAAATAAAATCTGCTAGGTAATTAAGTTAGCTATTCTTAATTTAATTACTGGATTTGTTATTAATATTAGCGTCAATGAAAAGGACATTTAAAGGTAATATTATATCAGGACTTAAAAATAGCGATGCTAGATTATTTGATTTTAAGGACATAAATTCAGATTATATTCAAAAAGATAGAAGGTTGCAAATAGCAGAGATTGTCAAGAGAATACGCTTTAATATTGAAAAACTAAGATTAGATTTATAGCATTGGCAGTTTTTTAATAGCCATATATGTCATTTTATTTTGATCTTCTTTCAGCTTTGATTTAGGGTATGAAATTTTCAAAATAAATATTCTTAATAACTTATAAATATTATCAGGTCTTTTTAAATGTTTTGTTAATATCCGTTTCTTTGATCATAAAATTACACAAAATCTTATAATTTGGCTTATTAAGATGATAATTTTAAATAAATCGCCCCTTAAAGTTATTGTCAAAATTTTAGGAATTTCTAGTAACGACAATTCCACCTAAAGTAATTGCAAAACTTGCATTTTGCGCTCTTATATTTCGGCTAGAAATTATTATGAATTTAGTTTAATATATTTAGATATTGAAGCAAAGTTAATATAAATTACTCTCTAGAGTGTAATTTTTGTAGATGCTGCGAGTCATATAAAAGTAGAGTTGTTGATAGTATTTTTGACCCTGATTTGGCAGCTAATGATCAAGCCTCCTTCTTTTTATTATTTTTATTGCAGATTTTTTTAAATTGACCATCAATAGATGCTCCATCTTCAACGCTTAATAGCTCATATTCAATATTTCCTATAATAGAGGCTTTGCTTGAGATTGTTATTTTATTTGCTTTAATTGATCCTTCAAATTTACCTTTTATGTTAAGATGGTCAGCAATGACAGTTCCTTCTATTTTGCCGCTTTCTCTTAATGTAACATTATTACCTTTGATTGTTCCATTAACATTGCCCTGAATTTCAATTAAGCCAGTGCTTGATATTTCGCCCTCAAAATTTAGGTCTTGAGCTAGGATAGTAGGAGAGTTTTTTGCCATAAAGCTATATAATCATTTAAATAATGATTAAATGTTATTTAAATAAAAATATTATGGAAGTTTTTTTTGTAGTGAATTTAGCTTTCAATATATTGGCTTTCATATAGCGCGTCACCAGCTTTAATAAATTTTCTAGGGTTTAGCGCCTTATTTTTATATCTAACCTCGTAATGAAGATGGTGGCCAGTACTTCTGCCTGTATTTCCCTGAACTCCTATTTCTTGACCAGGTGAAACAAGTTGACCCTTTTTGACATTGATTTTTGATAAATGTCCATATCTTGTTGTAACGCCAAATCCATGATCAATTACGATAGCATTTCCATATTGATAAAATTTGCCAGCAAGGATTACTTTTCCTTTAGAGGGGCTTATTATTTTCTCGCCCAAAGGCCCTGCATAATCTTGACCTTTATGCATTGCCCTTCTTTTAGTAATCGGGTCTTGTCTATAGCCAAAGCTACTAGATATGTAGTAGTTTTTCATTGGTCTGTTTAGAGGTAATGTTGAGATAAGATTTTCAAGATATATCAAATGATCAATTTTATTCTTAAAGTTAATTTTTTTAATTGATCGATTAATGTCATATTTAAGCATATATTTATTTACCTCGTTATTTATGTCTTCATTTTCAGAAACTGGCCCTCCTTGCGGCTGCATATGATGATCTTTATATTTGCTTATATCTAAATTTTCATTGTTAAAATAAAATGCCTTATTGAGAAAATCCTTTCTTGGCATTTTGTTTGTATCTAGGCCAGTGATATTTATTGCGCCTTGAATTTGATTAATTCTGTTATCAGCGTAGGATTTTATTGTTTTGCTATTGTTGTTAATGGCAATAAGCTGCTCAAGATTTTTTTTGCTAAAAGAAATTAGGTCATCTTTTTTAATTGATTTTGGTAATTTAACCTCTTCTTTTATTTGTGTTTTTGAGCTAACTAGATGCTTTAGGTCGGGGGCGATTTTAATATATTCATTGATCTTTGTAAATTCTTCATTAAGAGAGCTTAGCTCATTTTCAAAATAGCGATTTATTGATTCTAATTTGCTTATTTTTTCATTTTTAGCTAATATTATTTTATCATGATTAAGTGATTGGTTGATTGTAACACCTAGCCATATCATGATTATATAAATAAAGAATTGACTATATTTATTAATATTGATGTTTTTGATTCCGCTTTGAGTAACAAATAAGATAGTTTTATTTGTAAAAAGGGGCTTGATAATGCGCCCAATTAATGTATTATATATTCTTAAAAGCATCTAATAAATTTATTCTAATTAAGAAGTTACATATATTTTAGTTTATAAATTATATAATGTCAAATTTTCATAAATATTTTTGTAAATTTAGGTCATATATTTATGCTATATATATTGCAAATTTCCTATAGGGACTGTCCGAAATCCAACCCAAAATAATCCAATAAATTCCTTGTAATAATTAGCCATAAAGCTAATATTTATATAGCTTTATGGCTGATTTATTAACTGATATTTTATCAAATTATAGATGATTTAAACTTCTCTAATCAAATTGAAATGATTACTTTAGATCAATTAGTTTCTAGTAATCATATTTATCGTAAATTTATGCAATTATGGGATTTGTCAGAG
>JAHXBS010000007.1 GCA_020054685.1 Rickettsiales bacterium
TGGCATAAATCAGACAAATTAAGATTTCCAAAAAATATTAGAATCGTAATTCAGCCAGCATATTCACCAGAATTAAACCCCATTGAAAAACTATGGCAATATATCAAAGATCACACCATTAAAAACAAAATCTTTAAAACTTTAAGAGAACTTGAAAATAGAGTATGTAGGTTTGTGCAAACATTGACCCCTGAAATTATTAAAAGTGTTTGTAATGTTAGTTATATAAAGTATGTGTAAAGATGAACTTTAGTATAATATATTACTAATATCTTTTATTGTTAATATGAGGTTATTAGCTGTTAGTTTTGATGATATGGTTATTATGGAGTTGTTTTTAGCAAAATATATTGATAGGGTAAACTTATGGGGTCAGACCCATTTTTCCTAATTAATGATATAATTAAGTTTTAGCCAAGCTAATCACCACCACCCTCTTCGCTCCCTTTTTCTTTAATATTTTAGCGCAATTTTCAACAGTTGCACCTGTTGTTATAATATCATCAAGCAAAAAAATTGTTTTATCTTTAATTTGATCGAGATATTTTTTATTAATAATAAAAGCCTTTTTAACATTAGATAACCGCTCTTGACCCCTTAATTTGGCTTGGATTTTAGTATTTTTGACCCTAAAAATTAAATCTCTAACTAATTTTGGTTTATTATTTAGCAAATTCATTAATTCTAAACATATGAGCAATGATTGGTTGAATCTTCTTTCTTTAAGCTTTTTAAAATGAAGTGGCACTGGCACTAAAATATCATCATTAGCTATTATATCATTAATTTTTGGTGCTAAAATTTTAGCTATTTTTTTGGCAATATAGAATCTATCTTGATATTATAAATCGCTAATTATTTTTTTTATAATATAATTATAGCGAAAAATAGTTATTACCTTGTCGTAATTTGGTTTTTTAACAAGGCATTTAGAACATAATGGCTGCATGTTAATTATTTCTACCTCAAAAGGATAAGAACATATTGGGCATTTAGGATCAGTTATAAATTGCAGCTTTGGCCAACAATCATTGCAAAATAAAGCTTCACGATTTATAATTACTTCACAATTAAGGCAATGATTAGGAAAGATAAAATCAAATAAAATATTTAGGGTTTTTTTAAGTAATGACAATTTTCAATCGCAAATTATTAAGAATAAATCAAGCACGAATAATAAATAATTTTCCTAATTATAATTCCATTTCCATGAAATTATCTCAAGAATTAAAGAAAATATCTCATTAATTAGCAATAGAAACTTTAATAGCATCTTAAAATTAGGAATTTTAGATGACTACCAGCTAGATATAAATGCTGATTTAATAATAAATACCTCTTTATTTAAAAATAAATTTTGTCATATTATTTGCGATGACCAACATCTTGCTTTTAAAACAAATAGTTTCGATTTAATAATCAGCAATCTTAACTTGCAATTTATAAATGATATTGATGAATTTATCAAACAAATTTATTATCTTTTAAAAAAAGATGGCATATTTATTGCTTCATTTTTTGGCGAAGAAAACCTTAAAGAGCTCAATCATGCAATGCAAATTAGTGAAAATGAAATTTATGGTGGTGTTTCACCACGCCTTCCTCCAACAATAGACGTTAAAAGCGCTGCCATGTTACTACAAAAATATGGCTTTAAAAATTCTACATCAACCCATGAAAAATTATCAGTATCATATAAAAACGCCAAATCCTTGCTAAAAGATATTAAATATATGTCTTTAGGCAATATTATGAATAAAAAAACCAATAAATTCTTCACTAAAACGCTGCTCAAAAAAGTTATTGCTAATTATCACCATTTATATGAAAATAATAATCAAATAAATGCCACTTTTGAAGTAATAATCATGATAGGAACCAAAATTTAGCCAAATGCAAAAATTATATATGAAAACCTATGGCTGTCAGATGAATGTATATGACTCTGACAGAATGCAAGATTTAATGATATCTACAGGATATCAAAATAGCGAAACTCCAGATGATGCCGATATGATAATCATTAATACTTGTCATATTAGAGAAAAAGCATCTGAAAAATTATTTTGCGATTTAGGTCGCCTCAAACCATTTAAAAAGGCAAAAAAAGCAAAGGGCCAAGATATGATTATTGCTGTTGCTGGTTGCGTAGCTCAGGCTGAAGGCGAAGAAATATTCAAAAGAGCCCCTATTGTTGATATTATTGTTGGCCCTGAAAGCTATCAAACATTACCAGATTTGGTCGGCAAAGTCAAAAGAGAAAAATCAAAACAATTAAATCTTGATTTTATTGCAGATAACAAATTCGATAATTTAGTATCGCCCGTCAATGGTGCTAAATTCAGCTCATTTGTTACCGTTCAGGAAGGTTGTGATAAATTTTGTACATTTTGCGTTGTGCCATATACTCGAGGTGCTGAATTTTCTAGACCCGCAGATGATATTATCGATGAAGTAAAAAAACTATCTGATCAAGGCGCTGTTGAAATTTATCTATTAGGGCAAAATGTTAACGCCTATAATGATGGCAAAAATTCTCTTGCGGATCTGATAGCTAAAATTGCCAAAATTAATGAAATTAAAAGAATTCGCTACACTACATCTCACCCCAGAGATATGAGCGAAAACCTAATAAAAGCCCATGGTCAAATTGATAAATTAATGCCTTTTTTACATTTACCTATCCAATCTGGCTCAAATAATATCTTAAAAGCGATGAATCGCAAACATACTCATCAAGACTACCTTAAAATTATTGATAAATTGCGCGATAATTGCCCAGAAATTGGCTTATCTTCAGATTTTATAGTAGGATTTCCTGGAGAAAGTGACCAAGATTTTCAAGATACTTTAGATCTAGTAGAAAAAATCAATTTTGCACAATGCTATTCTTTTAAATATTCTCCAAGACCAGGCACACCTGCAAGCGAGTCGCATATTCAAATTGACGAAAAAATAAAAGAAGAAAGACTATCAATATTACAATCACTTTTAACAAAGCAGCAAATTTCTTTTAACCAAAAATATGAAAACCAAATTATACCAGTTTTATTTGAAAAAATTGCCCCTAAATCATCCAAAAACTCATCTAATATAAGCATCCTTGGAAAATCTCCGGCTTTGCAATCTGTAATTTGCGAAATAGCAAATAGCGACAATATTAGCAACTATATTGGCAAAATAATCAATGTTAAAATTATCAAATCCAGACCCAGTAGCTTAATTGGAAAAATATTGGATATCTGATAATTTAACACTACATAATTGCACATCTTTGTCTACAACCATCTCTGTCCCCTATTTTTGTATAAAGAATAATGATTTTATTAGATCAGCACGTCTCTCTAAATCACTTATAATATCAATAGCCCCTTAAAAAAAAGCTTTTTTATTATTACTTATAGCTTCTTGACTAGAATTATCACAAGCTATTATATCATAAAAAATAATATCCTTATCATTTTTTTACTTTAATGCAAATATTTTTTTAATCTACAGCTTAATCATCTTCATTAAACATTCTTAATTCAGCTAATCTTTGTTGTTTTTTTGCTTCTTCATCTGCCTCTATTCTATTATTTTCTGCTTCAATCAAGGCCTCAAAGATTCTGATTATTATTTCATTTTTTTCAAGATTGCTATATTTATTATATGTGGCTGCAAATATATCTCGCACTTTTTTATCACTAGCTAATAATTGAGTAATTTCAATATTATTTGTAAAATCAAGATTAATTATTACTGAATCATCGCCATGTTTTAATAAAAATTGCTTTTCATCTTTACTCATAATATGAAGCATATCTATTTCTTGATCACTCATATGAAGTATTTGCTCATAAAATATTTGTTCAACATCAGATATATCGTAATCAGGATATATTATCTTTGATGTAAAATGACCAATAATATTTTTATTCATCTTGCTTTGAGCAATTTTATTACCTTCAAAAGCACTAAAAATTGCCACACAGTTTTTCTCTTTAAATCTTGTAAGCATGGCATCAATTTTTGGCGACATAATTGGATTATCTAACAACTCCCACACTCCGATAAACACCACAATTGCTGGGTTAGAATCTAATTGCTGCTCTATTTTATATAATAAATAATCAATAATTGGTATTAATAGCGCCTTTTTTTTGATAATATTAGTTAACTCAAATGCGATAATATTATCATTCCAATTTATTTCTTCATTATTATCAAAAATCTTACCAAATGCTTTTTCATATATATTTAAGAAATGCTGATATATATTTTGAGTTTCTTGGCAATTAAAGCATTCTATTGCCGACTTCAAATTATCAGCCCTAGATTGGTATATTTTTTTTACAATATTATTTATATTTGCTAGCTCTTTTTTAATATTGTCATTTTTTGCCAATATAGCAAGATTATAAAAAAACTGACCTAAATATTTAGCATCATCTTTATTATTAAGGGATTTGATAATATTAATTTTTAAATCCTGCTCATCTTCATTATTACTGGCTGATAATTTATAATATTTACCATCAATAAGATTTATAAAGCATTTTGCAACCTGATCAAAATCAAAATAAAATATCTTAGGCTTAAATCTTAGTGACTGAATTATTAAAAAATTTAATAAAACAGATTTTTGTAAGCTTGCATCTCCTAGGATCATACTATGACCCTCATCTTTTTCATGAAAGCTAAAAAAATAAGGGGTATTAATTATTGTGTGCAGTACAGCTGTTGCAGGTCCCCAATAATTTTCATTAATTGTGCCAGCAGGAAAATTATAAAGTGCAGCAAATCCTGCTATTTGATGAATATCAATTGTTTTTTGCCTTCTAATAAATGCAAAATTGCCAGGCAATTGCGACCAATAGCAATGTTCAGTGAAGATATTTTCTCTAATTGCAACTATGCCAAGATCATTAAATCTTTCATAAAGGCTAACTATATCATTTTCTAACTCTTTTTTTTCATCGCTAATAATCATTATTGTAGTTTGCAATTCACCATAATCAGTAGCTAAACCATGCTTATCTTCAACTATATTATCTAAATCAAGAATTAATTTTAAATCATTATCATTACTGACATTTAATATGTAATCTTGATATTGATAATTTTCAAGATCCTTGCCATGCTGAATAAAGTCAAATGACTGCGTAACTATAAATTCAAATGGTAATTGCAATATCATATCAAGTTGAGAACTAATTATCTCACTATATTCTTTGATTGATATCATTGCAGCATAATTTTTATTATTCTTGCCCACAACTTCAAGATCATAATCACCAAATGCTATTTTATGAGTTGATAATTCATGAGAAATATCATTATATGATAGCGGATATCTTTCTTCATGTAGATTTATTATCTTGCCAAAAAATCTTAAATGTTCAGAATATAATATTCCATCCCACTCTTTTATGGTTAATAACTTTGCTTTATAGCTTTGAATATCGTTAAGAATTTTTGATGTTAAATCGCTTAATTTATTTAAAGCTTGTTCAAGTTTTGAATTATGAAAACTTCTTGTTGCCCTATATGTAATAGAACGAAATAATGATTCAAAATTTGTTACCGATGTATCAACCCCCTCAATAATAACTGAAATATAAAGCTCATTAACATATTGAGACTCCCAGCTATTTTCTTTATTCCAAATTTCATTCACATATTTTGGAAATCCACCACCAAATTTACCCTCTGGTATTATGTTCTTTTTTCTCCTAATTGTTGTAAACCATAATGCAAAATCATTATCATTAACATTATTTAATAAAGAATTTCTAAGAGACTCTCTAAGTGTCATTATTTCTGTAGCAACAGATTCATGAAAGCCAGTTATTCGAATAATTTGCATTAATTCGCCATCTTTGGTCAATATTGTCTCAGGGTTGTAATGGCAAACATAAGGTATAAAATTTACATCAGGTATCTTTACATCAATCTGACTTGTTGATTTTCTTTTTTTTCTTATTGTCATTATTTTAATTATTTATCTAATTCACGAGAAAAAATATTAGATAATTCGACTGAAAAATTACCACCCATTTCATAAAGTCTATTAATACGTGCAATAAATATGTTATAAAAAAACACAGCAGGAATTGCCACAAATAGACCAATTCCAGTAGCTAATAATGCCTCAGCAATTCCTGGAGCAACAACTGCAAGACTCCAATATTTCATTAAGGCAATAGATTGAAAAGAATTCATTATACCCCAAACAGTGCCAAATAATCCAACAAAAGGTGCAGATGACCCAATTATTGCCAACATATTGAGCCCTATTTCTAGCTTTTGAATCGATCTATTAATTGAAACTGACATGACCCCATTTAGCCTTTCTTTTAATGATAATTTTCTTGAACCAGTTTTATCCATTATTATAGCCTTGATGTCGTTTTTTTTCCACTCTCTCATAGCTGATAAAAATAGCCTGGAATGAATATTATTATTGTTTGATTTTGCATTTTTAAATAATTCTTCAATATTTTTTATCGCAAAATCCATCTCAAATCTTTCACACCTTCTTTTAACTAATTTAATCCTAATAATTTTTTCTAATATAATTGACCAAGAAAAAATAGAAGCAACTATAAGGGCAATCATAATTGATTTTACAACTATATCAGCCTCATTAAAAAGAGCTATAAAAGAGTAGTTAAAATTATTGATCATATATTATTCAATTGGTATTATTTCTCTCTTACCTGAAGTTGAAGGTGCAGTTACTATCCCTTCTTGCTCCATTTGCTCTACTAATGTTGCAGCTTTATTATAGCCAATTCTTAGCTGCCTTTGTATATAACTAATTGAAACTCTATTATCTCTTCTAACAATTGCTACTGCCTTACTATATATATCTTGTGAATCAGAATCAACATTTGAAGAGCCATTACTAACTTTATTTGATAAAATATCTTCGCTATCAAATGATATTTCTTCTTCATCTTGATTGCTATAATCTTGATTTTTGATAAAATTAACAATATCTTCAATTTCTTTATCTGAGCAAAATGGTCCATGAGCTCTAATCATCTTGCTACCACCAGACATATATATCATATCACCTTGACCCAATAATTGCTCAGCACCTTGAATTCCAAGAATAGTTCTACTATCAATTCTTGACGTAACTTGAAATGATATTCTTGTTGGAAAATTTGCCTTAATAACTCCAGTAATAACATCAACTGATGGTCTTTGCGTGGCCATTATAATATGAATTCCAGCAGCTCGAGCCATTTGTGCTAATCTTTGAATTGAGCTCTCAATTTCCTTACCAGCTACTAGCATCAGATCCGCCATTTCATCAACTATTACAACAATAAATGGCAGTTTTTTTGGCTCAAATGATATCTCTTCAATTATAGGCTTTCCAGTTGTTGGATCAAATCCAGTCTGAACTTTTTTAGTTAATTTTTGACCTTTTAATGCTGCTTTTTGCGCTTTTTCATTATATCCTGCTATGTTTCTTACCGCAAAACTAGACATTAATCTGTATCTTTCCTCCATTTCAGCTACAACCCATTTTAATGCAACAACCGCTTTAGCTGGCTCAGTAACCACTGGCGACAATAAATGAGGAATACCATTATATATTGATAACTCCAACATCTTAGGGTCAATCATAATAAATTTACATTCATCAGGGGTTAGTTTAAATAATAGTGACAAAATCATAACATTAAGACCGACTGACTTTCCAGATCCAGTAGTTCCTGCAATTAATAAATGAGGCATTTTTGCTAAATCAGAAATTACTAATTCGCCACCTATATTTTTACCAAGTATCATTGGTAAATAAAAATCAGAAATTTGATATTTTTTCGATTCAATTAACTCTTTAAGAAATATCATCAGTCTTTTTGGATTTGGCAACTCAATACCAATTGACGTCTTGCCTGATATAACTGCGATTCTAGCTGATATTGCACTCATAGATCTAGCAATATCATCTGCTAGACCAATAATTCTTGAAGCTTTTGTTCCAGCCGCAGGTTCAAACTCATGCAATGTTACAACAGGTCCCAATTGAACACCTATCATTTTGCCATATACTCCAAAATCTTCTAATACCTTAAGAAGAGCTTCAGATTGTCTTTGAGTTACAGCCTTACTAATTGTTTTATCTTTATTTTCTGCCGATCTATCAACTAAAAGATTTATATCTGGCAAAATATATCCTGTATTTTTTTGTAAAATAATTTTACTAATTGACCTTTTGGAAGATTTATCATTATGTGATTTAATATTAATTAAGTTCGCACCATCTTCTATTTCTTCAATATCTTCTTCAATTTCAATATTAATTTTTTTCTTAGCAATTTTTTTAGTCACAAATATATATATTTTATTAGCTATATATCTAGATCTGTGCCATGATATTCTGAAAAAATATCTCCAATCTTGCCATTTAATATTTAATATAATGGACAAGCTGGTAATAAATAAGGCAAATGTGATAAGAAATAATGACAATTTATTGATATATAAATATTTGTGAGATAGCACATAATCAAGAATAAAAACCCCATTTACCCCACCAAGAGATGAAAAACTCCACCAATTAGGAGTTGGTATTATTGATAAAACCATTGATAAATTCAATATACAAAATGGGGTGATAATTATCTTAATTAATATATTGGAAATAATACCCTTATGAAGCATCTTTACCCCAAAATAAAGTAGAATAATACTTAATATAAATGATGATAATCCAAAAAGTTGAAATGATAAATCTGCAATATGAGACCCAAATAATCCCATAATATTAAAAACCTCTTTATTTGTCGATACACTATTAAATGACGGATCAGAATAGTTAAATGAAATTAAAGATGTTACATAAANTAGTGATNANGNTNATAAGCAAAATCCGATAGTTCGATTTAGGGATTGCATTAATATATATGAATTTTTCTCCTTAAGCATTTTATTCAATAGGTATTACTGGAATTTGTTTTTTTTGGCCATTTTCTGTATTTTGATCATCTTTAGAGTTGTTAATTATTGTTTTCTTTGCCTCATTCATAAATATTGAAGGAATAATTGAGTAAATATCTGTTTTTTCATTATTTGAATTATAACTATTATTTTTTGATCCTGATTTATCTTGTATTTTATCTCTTGATTTATCAAAAATTTTATTAAACGATTTTGAACTAATATCCTTATTATTATTTGCACTATTTGATGAATATTTAACATTTTTTGAACTTGGCTCTTTATTGTAATATATTACTTTACTTTCACCACTACTATCCGTAGCTTGCCTTGATATATAAAAATTATGCACATTGCTATTAGAACTAATTTCTTGTTTAGAATCATCATTATTTTTAGGCATTTCTTCAGATTCTTGCTCAATATTGTATCCCTTTACAAGATCTGATATTATTTTATTTCTTGTTTGATTATATTCAGCTTCTCGAAGCTTTCTTTGTTCTGAAATCTTTTTTTTCTTTAATTCATTTATGATGTCATATTCCTTTTTAAAATCTTGTAATTTGTAGCAATTATTATTATAATAACATGAATCATCTCCACAATCGCAGCCATATGTAATTGCCATGGTGCAAAATCTAAATTTAGAAAATTTAGGCATACAGCTATCTACACATCCATTACCAAATTTACGCCAGACACCATTTGCTTGATGACATAATTTACGATTATCGTAACTATCATCAACATTACCACTAGCAAAGATATTATTATTAGTGACAATAAAAAATGATAATGATATGATTAGCTTTAAGATAAGACGCATAATATGTTACTTTATAATTTTTTGAACAAATTATCAATTTCATTTATAATTTTATCCCCCATCTCATTGCAAGAAATTGATGAAGTTTGCAAATTATTAATATCAGATGTTCTAAATCCTTGATTAAGGACATTTTCAATAGCATCTTCAATTATTTTGGCCTCAATATCAAAACCAAATGAATATTTCATCATCATGGCAAAGCTCATTATGGTAGCTATTGGATTTGCCTTATCTTGATTAGTAATATCTGGAGCGGAACCATGAACTGGCTCATATAAAGCATATTGCTTATTATTATCTTGCTTAACTCCAAGAGATGCTGATGGTAACATTCCAAGAGAGGCAGTAAGCCTTGAGGCGGTATCGGATAATATATCACCAAACATATTACCCGTAACAATAACATCAAATTGCTTAGGATCTCTAACTAACTGCATTGATGCATTATCAACATACATATGACTTAAATTAATATCTTTATATTCATTACTTCCAATATCACTAACTATATTTCGCCACATTTCAGTAGTTTCAATAACATTTGCCTTATCAATTGAGCATAGTTTTTTTGACCTTAATTGCGCCATATCAAATGCTACTCTTGCAATTCTTTCAACCTCTTTAGAGTTATATGTCATAGTGTTAAAACCATATAAAGAGCCATCTTCAAGCTTTTTTACTCCTCTAGGAGTGCCAAAATATAAATCACCAGTCAATTCTCTAATGATCATAATATCTAGATTTCTGATAATTTCAGGCTTCAAAGTTGATGCATCAATTAAAGCATCAAATACTTTTGCTGGCCTTAAATTAGCAAATAAATCAAGCTCTTTTCTAATGCCAAGCAAACCTCTCTCCGGTCTAACGCTATAATCTAAAGACTCCCATTTAGGACCGCCAACCGCTCCTAGCAATATTGCGTCACTATCCTTAGCTAAATTCAGTGTTTCATTAGGAAATGGATTATTATATTGATCATAAGCAACACCCCCAAGTAAAGCCTGCTCAGTTACAAAATCCTTGTCAGAATTATTATTTAAATATTTTATTATTTTTTCTACCTGAGATACTACTTCAGGACCAATACCATCACCAGGAATTAATAGAATTTTTTTTGCCATAATTATTTATTTTAAATTTAGCTCATTTAGCAATTCATCTTTTAGCTCAATATTTTCATCATTAAGCCACCTATCTTGCTCTTTATCAAATGAAAAATAGTCAGCACCACTAATTGGTGAAGAAAACCAGATTTTCTTATTACCAGAATTGCGATTAATGACATATTTTTGAGAATTATCGATAATTTCTATTTCCAAAATACCGTCATTATATTCAATATCAAGTGAAGAATTAATATCTCGCTCCTCAATATTATGGGCAATATTTTCTAAAGTATTTTCACTTAAAAATATAAATTCTGAATCATTCATTTTAGGGATATAGTTTTTTAATTGTCCAACCTTTATTATTTCTATAATAAACTTCTCTTTTATGAATTCTATAATCGCCCTCTTGCCAAAATTCAATTAAATTAGGAACAATTCTAAATCCCGACCAAAAAGGTGGTCTTGTAATTTCTTGATCTTGAAATTCTTTACTAACTTCGTCTAATCTTTGCTCAAAATCTGACCAGCAAGACATTTCACTAGATTGTTTTGATGCCCAGGCACCAATTTGACTACCTCTTCTGCGTGAAGAAAAATAATCATCCGACTCTTTTTGTGTCATTAATTCAGCACTACCCTCAATTCTAATTTGATATCCTAATTCATACCAATAGAAACATAATGCAGCTTTATTATTTTGCAGTAATTCTCTACCCTTTTTACTGGTTAAATTGGTAAAAAAACAAAAACCATTTTGATCAAATTTTTTTAATAAAACCATTCTTAAAGATGGCTGCATATTTTCGTTAATTGTGGCAATTGACATTGCAGTAGGCTCTAATATTTTACTATTTGACTTGGCTTTTTCAAACCATGATTTAAATTTATTAAAAGGTACTGAATTTGAACAATAGTTTGACTCAGTTTTTTTCATAATTTAAATTATTTTTGATAAATTAATAGAAATATTTATGAAATATTTTTTCCGCTTTGCAGTAATAACTATAATTGCAATCATACTTATAAGACCTTATAATTTTTTTTGCAACAAAACTAATCTTTGCCAAGGAATTATTTTTGCAAAATACATCCCTTCATATAATATTGGTACAAAAAAAATTGAAATTAATTTTACTGCTAAAAACACCAATAAGGATTTAACATTTAAATCAGAAAAAAACTCAATTAAAACAGTTACTGGTAAAAAAAATATTGTTAAATTTTATATTAAAAATAACTCTTCAACAAACAAAACAATTAAATTTAGAATCAAATATAATGTTAGCCCAAAAGATTATTCTCAATATATAAAGCTTTACCAATGTTTATGCGCCAAATCATATTTATTAAAACCAGGAAAAGAAATAGTTAATGAAGTTATATTCTCAATCAAAAATAACTTTGATAATATTTTAAATAATAATCAAAATAATATTAATCTAATTTATGAAATAATTGAAAGTTAAAAATTTTAATTTCAACATTCTATAATTAAATTAATTATATATAGGAATAATTTACATTAAATGAAAAAAATAAAGAAATTTTCAAAATTTATTATAATATCATCATCTTTATTTTCATTAGCATTACTTATTAGCTGCGTTGCAATTTTTAACTATTATGCTAAAGATCTACCAAATTATCAGCAGTTAAAAGAATATCAGCCAATGATAACAACTAGAATTTATGCTGCAGATGATAGCCTGATCACTGAATTTTCAAAAGAAAAAAGAATATTTATACCCATTGAATTAATACCAAAAAATGTCATTAGTGCATTTTTAGCGGCTGAAGATTCTGAATTTTACAATCATCCAGGAATAGATATTAAAGCTATCATTAGAACAGCTTATAAAAATATTTCAGCATCAATTAATAATAGATCATCACTTGGAGGCGCTTCAACCATTACTCAACAAGTTGTGAAAAACTTTTTACTTACTCGTGATAGAACAATTGAAAGAAAAATAAAAGAAGCAATTCTAGCAATTAGAATGACCCATAATTTTACCAAAGATCAAGTACTTGAATTATATTTGAACCAAATTTATCTTGGATCTGGTGCATATGGCATTGCTGCTGCTGCACAAAGTTATTTTGACAAATCAATAAATGATCTCGAAATTGAAGAAATTGCACTACTTGCAACACTTCCAAAAGCACCTTCCAAACTTGATCCAAGAAAAAATCAATCCAAAGCCAAAATAAGAAGAGACTGGGTAATATCACGAATGGTTGATGAAGGATATATTAGCGAAATTGAAGGTCAAATAGCATCACAAAAGCCAATTATCCTAACTGGTAAAATTGACACCACAATAACTCAAGCTCATTTCTTTGCTGACTCTGTTAAGAAAAAATTAACCGATATGTATGGATCTGATAATGTCTTTGAAGATGGAATTGCTGTTAAAACAACTCTTGACCCCAACATGCAAATTATTGCACAAAATGCCTTGCAAAAAGGTCTCGAACAATATGATATGAATCATGGCTATAGAGGGCCATTAACAAATATTGATTTATCTCAAAATTGGCAACAGCAATTAGTCGACTTCGACATTGAAAAATTACATAATGACAATTGGATCAAGGCCATAATTACCAAGATTCATGATGATAAAGTAGAAATCAGCACCTATAATCAAAATAAAGGTATAATATTATTAGAAACTACCAAATGGGCTCAAAAATATATCAACATTAATGAAAAAGGCGAGGAGCCAACTAAAATGAGTGACATATTTCAAAAAGGAGATGTTATATTAGTTGCCAAAAGTAACAATAATCAAATTATCAATAATGAGCAATGCTATAATTCAAAAATCGAAGATATAAATAAAAATTGTCCAATAATTTATGAATTAAAGCAAATACCAAATGTTAATGGCGCCTTTATTGCAATGGACCCTCACACTGGTAGAATATTAGCAATGTCTGGTGGCTATATTGATGCTAAAAATCAATTTAATAGAGCAACTCAAGCATATCGCCAGACTGGTTCAACAATGAAAACATTTGGCTATTTATCAGCTCTAGAGGAGGGTTTCAACCCGGCCTCAATTATAATTGATGAAGAAATATCTCTAGATCAAGGCCCTGATTTACCTCCATATAAACCCACAAATTACTCTGGTAAATTTTATGGACCAACAACATTAAGAATTGGCCTAGAAAAATCAAGAAATGTCACAACTGTTAGATTGGCACAACAAGTAGGTTTAGATAAGATTGCTCAAACTGTTAAAAAATTTGGCCTTAGCAAAAATCCAGAAGAAATATATTCATTAGTTTTAGGATCTAGTGAAACAAATCTGATAAAAATTGCCACCGCCTATTCAATGATAGTCAATGGCGGCAAGAAAATAAACCCACAAATGATAGAAAAAATTCAAGATCGCAATGGTTTGATAATTTATCGTCGCGATAATAGAGAATGCAATAATTGCCTTACTGAATATGAAAATATACTAAATAGTGGCGTACCTTTTATTGAAGATAATAAAGAGCAGATAATTTATCCAGCAACTGCATTTCAAACTACTTATATGCTTCAAGGTGTTGTTGAAAGAGGAACTGCTAGAAGGGCTCTACAAATAGGAAAAATAATTGGCGGCAAGACTGGTACCACCAATAATTCTATAGATTCATGGTTTGTTGGATTTACCCCTGATCTTGTTGCAACCGTTTATGTTGGATATGACGCCCCTAAAAGCCTTGGAGAAAAAGAGAGTGGTTCAACAATTGCCCTACCTATATTTGTTGATTTTATGAAAAAAGCATTAATAGACAAGCCATCAACACCTTTTAGAACTCCTAATAGCGTTAAATTTATCAAAATTGATAGAAATACCGGTAAAGTTGCAACTACTATTACACCAAAAGAAAATATCTTTTTTGAAGCTTTTAAAATAAATGAAAATATTAAAAGAGAAGATGAATATGTTGATGAAAGTGAAGTTGATGATGAATTTTTTATGGAACAAAAAGATAATTCAGCCCCTTCGGGCATTTATTAAAAGCAATATTATTACTAAAAATTACTATTTACATAATACATCCAATATTGTAAATTAATATTTTTACTAAATTTTACTCAACTTAAAATGTGTGGTATTGTTGGAGTAGTTGGTAGCGCTAAATCAGTTACCCAGACTCTTGAGGGGCTTAAAAAACTAGAATATAGAGGCTATGATTCCGCTGGTATTTGCACAATTACAAATAATGACTTTACAATCATTAAAGAAAAAGGCAAAATACAAAACCTCAAAAACTCAATAAATCAAAATAATGTTAATTCAAATATAGCTATTGGTCATACAAGATGGGCAACTCATGGAATACCAAATCAAGTAAATGCCCACCCTCATAGATCAAATAACTTTGCCGTTGTTCATAATGGTATTGTAGAAAATTATCAAGAACTTAAAAAAAAATTAAATCGTAAAAAATCTATATTTTTGAGCGATACTGACACTGAAGTAATTCCCCACTTAATAGAATATTATTTTAATAAAGAGCAAAATATTAGAAAGGCCCTTATCAGATCATGCCAAGACATAATAGGCACATATGCCATTGCAGTTCTTGATAAAAATCAACCAGATACTATATATATAGCTAAAAAAGGATCTCCTTTAATTTTAGGAGTCACTGATAATATTAAATTTATTTCATCTGATTATTTAGCTTTTGGACAATATTGCAATAAAATAATCACTTTTGAAGATAATGATTTTGCTGAAATAACCCCTGATAAAATTTCAATTTTTGATATTAATAATAACAATATTAGCCGCAAGATTAAAACATCTAATTTTGACAATAACTCTATCAGCAAAGATGGCTATGATCATTTTATGCTCAAAGAAATATATGAACAGCCACGAGTAATTGAAGAAACATTGCAAACCTATATTAACCCAATTAATAATACTATAAATTTAACTAATTATTCTTTTAAAATTTCAAACATTAATTCTATAACCATTATTGCCTGCGGCACTTCTTACTATGCCGGATATATAGCCAAATACTTAATAGAAGAATTAGCTCAAATTAAAGTTAATATTGAAATTGCCTCAGAATATCGTTATAGCAAAATTATCAAAGATAATAAAAATCTGGCAATTTTTATTTCACAATCTGGAGAAACAGCAGACACACTTGACGCCCTCAAATATGCCAAACAAAATAAATTAAAAACATTATCATTTGTAAATGTCGCTCATAGCTCTATAGCTAAAATATCTGACAGTGTTATTAGGACGCTTGCTGGACCTGAAATTGGTGTCGCCTCCACAAAAGCATATAGCGCACAAATTGCAGCACTTTATTTATTTGCCTTAGATTTTTCTTTTAAAAAAAACAAAATTAATAATACGCAATTATCAAATCTAATTGACAATATTTTTGAATGCGGCATTAGAATGCAAAATATCCTAGAAAATGATACTTTAAAAAATATCAAATTAATTGCCAAAAAACTCTCCAAATCTTCTAATGCATTATTTATTGGTCGCGGATTATCCTATATAAACTCACTTGAAGCTTCTCTTAAATTAAGAGAAATTTCCTACATTAATTCTCATGGTATTGCTGCTGGAGAATTAAAACATGGCACAATTGCCCTTATAGATAAAAAGCTACCAGTAATTGTAATCGCACCTCGCAATCCAAATAATGAATTATTTGAAAAAACCTTCTCAAATGCCAGCGAAGTTAATGCCAGAAAGGGAAATATTATAGCTATAAGCGACAATATTGGTCTTAAAAAATTTAAAAATATTACCTCAAAAACAATAGAAATACCAACCATCAATAACTCAATTGAAGAAATATTATTACCAATAATTTACCTTCAATTATTATCTTATTACTGCGCTTTATACCGCGGCAATGACATAGATCAACCAAGAAACCTTGCCAAATCTGTAACTGTTGAATAATAAATTTTAATCAGCACTCCAATCAATTACATCTAAAGATTAAATTACTATTTTACAAGATCTTTATTTTGATAAAAATATAAATTTATATCAAAAAGCCCTTTATAATTATTGTAAAGATGGCTTTTAATATTATTTCTTTAAAGCTGAAAATATTGATTTAACCAAACCCTTTGGTTTATCACTAGATTGATTATTCTTATATCTTTTCTTGTTGTTTTTATTTCTTCTATAGTTCTTTTTATAGTGATTTTCATTGTGATTTTCATTGTTATCATTATTATGTGAATGATCTTTATAGAAATCTTTTTCAATGTTGCTTCTATTAATTTTGCCAGATTCTACTTTCATTTCTAGCTCTCTTGACTCTTCTTCTGAAAGACCTTTACGCTTTTTAATTTGAAAACCACTAACACCAACCTCATCATGACAATGCATAAATATATGAATACCATAATTTTTTTCAGTGTGTTGAATCTCTTTTCTTTTAAAATTCATCATATAAGCAATGGTTTCAGCTGAGCTATAAATATAAATGACATTAGCCTGCTTATCATTACATGCATGTCTAATTGCCCTCAAAATACTAACGGCAATAATTTCAACAGACCTTGTAAATCCAGTACCAGAACATGATTTACACGTCTCAGTTATAGACTCAAAAAAACTAGCAGCCAATCTTTGCCTAGATAATTCAAGCAAACCAAAAATACTTATTCTGCCTAATTGAATTCTTGCCCTATCATCTTGCAACTCATCTCTTAGAGCTCTTTCAATATTTCTTCTATTTTTTGCATCATTCATATCGATAAAATCGATCACCACAAGTCCAGCTAGATCTCTTAGACGAAGTTGCCTAGCAACTTCTTTTACCGCTTCCAAATTTGTATTTAATGCCATATCTTCAACTGCACTATCCTTATTTGACCTGCCAGAATTAACATCAATAGCAACTAGCGCTTCTGTATGATCAATTACTATTGAACCTCCCGATTTCAAGCTAATTTCCTTATCATATAATTCATTAATTTGTTGCTCAATCCTTAAACGGTTGAAAATAGGAACTCGATCATTATATAATTTAATGTTTTTACAAGGACCTGCAATGCTCAATTTAGCAAAATTCAAAACTGAATCATAAGCTTCCTGACCTTCAATTATCACCTCTTTTGTATCTTCATCATAAATATCTCTTATTGATTTTCTAATAATATCATCTTCGGCATGAATAAATGTTGGAGAGTTAGAGTTTTCAACAACATCTTGAATTGTAGACCATAATTTATCGAGATATTCATAATCTCTTTTAATTTCTTCTAACTTTTTTCCTACTCCAGCAGTTCTAATTATAATAGATTGACTATTGGGAATTTCTAATTCTTTAACAATTGAGCGCAGATGCTTTCTATCGCGAAAATTTTCAACCTTTTTAGATACCCCACCTTTATTTGGAGTATTAGCCATTAATACACAATATTTACCAGCAATAGATATATAGCTAGTCATTGATGCACCTTTATTACCCCTTTCTTCTTTGGTAACTTGAACTAATATAAATTGATTAGGCTTAATAACATCTTGAATGTTAAATTTTTTATGAATTGAGTTAATATTACCTCTGTAATTTTCAGTTTCATCTTCTACAGAATATGAGCCAGTAATAATTGAATCTTGGACATTATCATCTTTTTTTACCCTCGACTCTTCTTCAGAGTCCTCCTCCTCTTCATCTAGGTCATTTTCAATTTTACTACTTTCAAATATTTTTTGCTTTTCCTCATCAGAAATAGAATAATATTGAGGATGGATATCTGAAAATGGCAAAAAGCCATGCTTTGTTGAGCCATAATCAATAAAGCAAGCCTGCAATGATGCCTCAATTCTAATGATTTTTGCTAAATATATATTACCCTTTAGCTTTTTAATAGATAAAGCCTCACGATTAAAATCTTGCAAAATGCCGTTTTCTAGCACAGCCACTCTCTTCTCTTCTTGATGAGCAGCATCAATAACAATAGTTTTTTTCATAAATTAAATAATTCTTTTAGTTCTCATCATTTTTTAAAATCATCAAATAAATTTCGTAATTTAATCATTAATTATTAAATTACAAAATGAAAGGTTATATTTAAAAAATTTTGACAATTTTTAATCAATATTTCTTTGCAGGAATAAAAGTAAGAATATCATCTTTAGTTTCTGAGGTAATAATATATCTAATATCCATAAATAAATCTCTTCTTCACCCATCCTAATTTATCATTAATCTCAATCTTGCACCATTCTTTTGAGCATTTAATGAAATTACCAATGACATTATTTTCTAATTTATATATAATGCGCGATTTTTCATTTTGCTTGCTATGCATAGAAATATTTTTTTTATTAGTTCTAATCATTAATGTTCTATTTTTACTAAGTAAGTTTTTACTTATCCAGCCAGTCTGACCTTCATAATCTCTAATTTCATTCCAATTATCATATTCATTAATAACAGTGAGCGGAATTGATCTTAATTTATATGTAAATTTAACTGGATATATGGTACTTGGCCCAGACCTAACATTTGTTTTAGATGAGCGCAAAGAAACAAAATAGCTCTTTTGAGAATTTGCATAAAGTTCACTAATAAAAAATAGTGTCAAGAAACAAGATATAAATATATAAAATAGAATTATTTTATGATTTTTTATCATTATTAAGGTAATTTTTTTTTAAGTTAACTTGTTTTGCTCTTGCTATTGCAAGATTACCATCATTAACATCTTTGTTTATTACACTTCCTGCGCCAATCATAACATTATCTCCTGTTACCAATGGAGCAATAATAGAAGTATTAGATCCAATAAAATTATTTTTACCTATTTTTGTTTTAAACTTTTTTTTACCATCATAATTACAAGTTACAACTCCAGCTCCAATATTAGAATTTTCTTCAATTTCACTATCCCCAATATATGATAAATGGCTTATTTTAACATCTTTAGAGATTGTTGATTTTTTAATTTCTACAAAATTACCAATTTTACAATTATCACTAATTAATGTTTGAGGCCTAATCCTGGCAAAAGGGCCGATAATAGCATTATCTCCAATAATTGCTCCTTCTATGTGGCTAAATGAATTAATTGTAACATTATCCTTAATTTCAACATTATTATCAATAAATATATTTGGATAAATTATGCAATTTTTACCTATTTTAACATCATATGCAAAATAGCATGATTTAGGATTTATTATTGTTACTCCTTGACTCATTAGCTTGTGACTAATTTCTTGCTGAAATATTTCTTCAATATATGCAAGCTCTATCTTGTTATTTACACCAATAACTTCATTATATTTAATAATTTCATAACCACATTTTAGATTATTATCATTAGCAATCTCAATTAATTGCGTTAGATAATATTCTTTAGCAGCGTTATTATTAGTGAGATTGTCAATTAAGCTACTTATAGCTTTTGCACTAAAAGTAATAATTCCTGAATTACAAATTTTAATTGATTTTTGATCTAATGTGGCATCTTTAAATTCAACTATCTTGCACAAATTATTATTATCATCAATTATCAAACGACCATACATATTGTCTTTATCATGACTAAATGCCGCTACTGAAATATCATTTTGACTGAGATTATCTACCAATTTAGCAATTGTTAGTGGCTTTAATAAAGGTGTATCTGCATATAATACAACAATATCTTGCCCCAAATCTTGTTTTTTAATGTTTTCAAGAGTCACTTTAATAGCATGTCCTGTACCTTTAGGATCCTGCTGTAATATATATTTTATTTCAATTTCACTATGACATGAAGAAATATAGTCTTTATATTGCATCATGTCATATGACAATATCAAATTTATATTTTTTGGACTTAATGATTTAGCATTATTAATAACATGATTAAGCATCTCGCAGCCAGCAACCTTATGCATAACTTTTGGCAGGTCAGACTTCATTCTACTGCCTTTACCAGCAGCTAATATAATTACTGAAAGCGAGTTATATTTCATTGCTTAATTGAATTAGTTACTTTTTTTATCAACTAATCTATTTTTTGATACCCAAGGCATCATGGTTCTAAGCTTAAGACCAACTTCTTCAATTTGATGATTAGCGCCATTATCTCTAAGTTTGTTAAAATTAACTTTGCCATTTTTATTTTCAGCCATAAATTCTTTAACAAATTGACCAGACTGAATCTCACTAAGAACCTTTTTCATTTCAGCTTTAACAACATCATTAGCAATTCTAGGTCCACGAGTTAAATCACCATATTCAGCTGTATTTGAAATTGAATATCTCATATTCGCAATGCCACCTTCATAAATCAAATCAACAATCAGCTTCATTTCATGCAAACACTCAAAATAGGCCATCTCTGGTGCATATCCAGCCTCAACCAATGTTTCAAAGCCATTTTGAATCAAAGCTGTCAAGCCGCCGCATAAAACTGCCTGCTCACCAAAGAGATCAGTTTCGCACTCTTCTTTGAAAGTTGTTTCAATAATGCCAGATCTACCACCTCCAACAGCACTAGCATATGATAATGCAATATTAGGAGCATTTCCTGAGTTATCTTGAGCAATAGCCACCAAACATGGAACTCCCCCACCCTTGACATATTCACCCCTAACAGTATGACCAGGACCCTTAGGCGCAACCATAAATACGTCTAAATCTGCTCTAGGCTTTATTAGCTCAAAATGAATATTTAATCCATGGGCAAACATAATTGCAGCTCCTTCTTTTAGATTTTCTTCAAGATCATTTTTATAAATTTCAGCCTGCAGTTCATCGGGTGTTAGTATCATTACAATATCAGCCCATTTGGCAGCTTCTTTATTTGTTAAAACTTCAAAATTAGCACTTTGAGCCTTGGCTATTGAAGCAGAACCTTCTTTTAAAGCTATCTTAACTTCACTAACACCGCTATCTCGTAAATTTTGAGCATGAGCATGTGCTTGAGATCCATATCCAATAATTGCAATTTTTTTACCACGAATAATGCTAATATCAGCATCATTATCATAATATACTTTCATATGTTAATTGATATTTGATTTATTAAAAAGATAATACCAATATTAAATTATAGCTTTAGACAATGTCAATAAACTTTATTTCTTATTAATGACTCAAAAAATTTTAGCAATTTTTCTACTAGCTAATATATTATTCATCAAAACCAATGCTAATGCCCAAAATAACCTACTTGCAAATGATAAAAATTTAAATAATAATTTTTTTCAACCTAAAATATCATCACGCTTAATTAGCGAAATCAAGCATTCCAATAACTATAGAAGCTCCAATAATAATTCAAAATATAATGATACTTCTGCCAAAATAAGACAATATAGCAACTTCTATTTTAATAATAAATTCTTTATCAAAACCTACATAAAAGGTCAAAAATATCATAGCAAATATGATAAACAAAATAATAAAAATAAATATTTTGACAATTTTGCACTTTTTTTTGAGGAGCTCAATATTAATTATAAAATCAACGAAAACATCCAAATCAAAGCAGGCAAAGTCAACCTTAAATTCGGTAGAGCGTGGCAATGGCAAAGAGGGATATCGTCAAATTATCTTGCCAAAAATTATAAACAAACAGAAAAAATAGCAATTGCCACTAATTATTCATATGGTAGCGAGCAACTAAATGGCAGATATAAATTTAATTTTGCAGCATTTCAAGATGATGAAAAATTTCTCAATAATTCAATAATCACTAAAAGAAATAACAAAAGCCAATATTTAGATAGCGGATTAAAATCCTATTTAATAAGTCTTGATATAGATTTTGATTTTGGAGAAAAATATAACCAAAATGAATATCTAACATATCATTTTGCTTTTTTAAATAATTCCTTTAAGGACGTAGTGCTTGATAGTAGAATTAACAAACAAAAATCATATGCTTTTAATATTAACTATAAATTACCAATATATCAAAATATAAATATCGACTCTCTTTATGAATTTGTTAGTATAAAAAATTATCACCTCCAAAAAAATTTCAAAGAAAAATATCACCATTTAAGTAATATTATCTCATTTTACAATAATTACAATATTACATTTAGTAAAAGCTGGCTATTAAATAGTAAAATATCGCAAAAATATAGAGAATCATTAATGGAAATATCTACTGGATATAATTTTAAAAATGGCAGATATTTCAATAATTTACTTTTGCAAGCTGGCTATCAAAAAATTAAAGAGCAACAAGAATATAAAGACTCATTTTTGGTGCTTATAAGATATATTAAAAACTTTTAATATATCTATTTACCATAGCATATTTTTATGATATAATAATATTATATGAATTATTTTATATATTAAATGACATTACTTAACAATAAATTACTTCTAGCGATACCTAAAGGAAGAATTTTAAAAGAATTAGGTAATATATTTCAAAAAGCAAACTTTATTATAGAAGATAGTTTTTACCAAGATTCTTCCAGAAAACTAATCTTCAAAACTAATTTTGATAATGTTGAAGTTATCAAAGTTAGATCATTTGATGTTGCAACATTTGTTACGCATGGAGGTGCTGATCTGGGAATTGCAGGTTTAGATGTAATTGAAGAATTTAACTCATCTAAAATATTTCGTTTAATTAATCTAAATATAGGTAAATGTCGATTATCCATTGCAAGCAATAATGATAATCAACTAAATCTACAAAATATAAGCACAATTAAAGTTGCAACAAAATATATAAATTTAACCACAAGATTTTTTAACCAATATGGCATTCAGACACAAATCATCAAATTAAACGGATCTATCGAAATTGCTCCAAAAATTGGTCTTGCAGATTACATTGTTGATTTGGTAGATACAGGGCAAACTCTTAAATCTAACAATATGACAGAAAATATGAAAATACTAAAAGTTAGCTCTCATTTAATATCGAGCAAAGCCGCTTTTACTCAAAAAAACGAAGCTATTAACGAATTTATTAATAAATTTTATCAAAATTGATTTTTAGAGATTTTTTAAAACAATTTTTTATATTATCCACAATATTCATATTGATCCTAGCCCAAAACACTAGCCCACTTTATGCATCAATATTTGACGGTCCTAGAAATTATGATGATACCGATATTGATATATCTAAACCAGATTCAGTTATAGGTAGTAAATTTGACAAAGAAAATAATAAATGTATCACCGGTTCAATAGAGGAGTGGGACCCTATTAAAGCAGTAAAAACCAAAAGAGATTTTAATTGGGATATGGGAAATGCTTATTGCATTTCATATGCTTCTTCATTAGGTTCTGCCGCAGTTGCAGGCTCTGTGGCAATTAAATTAGCATGTCGTCAAACTGTAACTGAGGGCCCTCCTCCTATTCCAATCAGCCCTGTTAGTTGGGTCGCTTATTATATCACAGGATCATTAAAATGCGCAGAAGCATGTGCCAAGGCTACGGCAGAAGCTGCTGCTGCCTCTCCTACTGCAGCAAATTCTGCCCAAATATGCTCTTCATGCTGCGCTACAACTTTAGGATATTATGCTGTAACAGTACTACCATCAATTGCAGTATTAGCGGCAACTAGAGCAATTGCAGGAAAAGAATCTAAATCTGTCAAAATTTGTGGATCAGATTGGTTGAGCTGGAAGCATAAGGATAATGATGGTAGTGTTGCTTATATTGGGTTCGAACATGCAGAAAATGATTCTGGAAAATATAGAAACTGTATAAATTACCTATTTCAGAATTCTGCTAGCTTTACTGATGAAAGCTGTCTAGAACATATTGGTGCTACTTCTGAAGATCTAAATATTATAGATAAAAAAGTCATAGGAAATAAATATTACAGAGAATATCTATATGGAGGAATTGAATATATTGATAATTCTAGCTCATCATGCGATAACCCCTTCCATTCTTCAGAAGATGATGATGATGATCATGAGTTTTTTAAAAACACATTTGGATATGAAGAAGGCAACAAAAAAAAGCAAAGATATTATCTAACAGGCTCAGCATCCCATAATAAGCATGCTAATAATTATGCTTGCTATAGATTTAGGCCAGCAGATCGAACTCTTAGAGATAAGACAGAAATGAAAGAAGCTTATGAATGCTGTCTTAAAAAATCTAGAGAAACATTATGTATTGAAAAATCAAAAAGTAACTATAAATTTTGCCATATTGGTGAAAAATGCAAATTAGGGGATCTAACATATCAAATATATAATGCTAAAGGAGAAGACCATGCTGGCTATATTTGTGCTAAATCTTATTCTGCATGTCCTTTTAACTTTCCTGTTGGATTTGGCAGCGAAACCAAGCTCTATAAAGACGATTCTGAATCAAGAAATAGAATTGTCAATTTTTGCCAATATCTCAATCATTGCGTAAAAACATCCTACACTACCCCTAATTTTGAAATTGAGTTTTCTGATAAGAGTGGATCATATATTTCTAAAGCCTGTAGAGATTTAAGAGGAGACTCTCAAAATATTGCATCATATGAATTGCAAATTCTATCTAAAAAATCGCAACATTTTTCAGCACCGATTGCTCAATGCTTCAAAGAAACTATCACCAATTTTTTACTTAATAGAGCAGCAGAATCAAAATGCAAAATGGTTAATGGCGTTCAGCAATATCCTGATAAAGATGATAAATGCAAAGATGATGAATATATTTACAAAAAAGGTGATTTACTAGATGGTACCTATGAAGATGGTACCTATAAATCAATTTTACAAACAATCAAAGACTATCTTCTTCTAACAATTAAAATTGCAATGATATTGGCAGTTGTGATTTTTGGTGTTAAACTTCTAATATCCCCTTCAGAAAGTCTCAAAAGGAGTGTAATATTTTCCTTTTTATTAAAATTTATTGTTGTTATGTATTTTGTACTTGGTACAGCATGGCAAGAATTCTTAATTGAAGGTGTAATCAACACCTCAACTGAATTGTCTGAGATGACTTTTATACCTTATAAAGACAAAATTCTAGAAAATAAAAAGTCAAGGAAAAGTTTGTCAAATAAAGCTTTACAAGAATTTGACAAAAAATTAGATGATCAACGCAGTAAACGCTCAGATATTATTAGAGCTAGATTAGACCTTGAGGATAAAAAGAAAGCTATAGAGCAAGAAATCAAAAACAAAGAAAGCACCCTACCATTATATCGCTCAAATCTTGAAGCTATCAAAAAAATAAAAGAAGCAGAAGAGAAAAAAATCACAGGACTTAAAAATGCCTATCAGCAAATAACTGATAAAATCTCTAATCTTGGCAAAGATATCCAAACTCACAAATCTAAAAAATCTGAATTTGTAGATCGTTCAGAAAGATATGGAGGCATTATAGATAACCTAGAGTCAGAAATAACAACTTCAGAGGAAAATATACCAAATAGTGAATCAGCTATATCATCATTAATAGCATCTACAAGACAAAAAATTGAATCTGCAAAACAATCTCTAAAGCAAGATATTGATAATAAATTATCAGAAATTAAGGGTGATATTTCTCAAATGGAAGAAACAATAATTCCTGAACTTGAAGACTTTGTTAGTGATTTTAACAATTTTAACATAGATACTACTTCATTACAAAATAATATTGATAAATTATCAGAAATTGAAGATATTTCTTTTCCTGATTTTAGTGATGAATCACTAGAATCTCTAACATTAATTGATTCTTCTTTATTAGCATTAAATTCACAAAATACTGAATTAGCAAATTCTTTAGACGGTATTTCGTCATATGCTACATCAATAAAATCTGACAAGGAATCAATAGCTTCAAAATCTCAACAAATATCAGAAAATCAAGAAATAATAGATTCTAAGGAAAGAGAAATTGAATCCGGTAAGACAGGTCTTGAAACTGCCAAATCGCAAATATTAGCTAAAATAGCTGAAAATTATCCCCTATTAGCACCATTAGATGATTCAATTATTAGCGATCTAGAGTCTATTAATATTGAAGCAGATTTATCACCACAAGAAATCATATTGCCAATTAGCAATTTTATTGAAGATGACTTTAAGACACTTTTAAATAATAAAGAAAGCTGCTTTATAACATATGTGAGTGCAAATTGCCCAGTTAATTATAATACCCCAATTAGTGATTTAGAAGAATCAATCTCATCTATTGAGCAAGAAATATCATGCTTAAAAGATAATGGTTTGCCAACATGCCAAAATGAAGATTCAACAACCTCCCTTACAGCGCAAATTGACTCAGAGCAAATTAAAATCAAAGAAATTAGCGCTCAAATCGATATAGAGCAACAAAAACGTCTTCAATTAGAAACAGCATATGATCAGGCACAACTTCAAATAATGGCCAGAAGAACTGATTTAAAGCTCGATAGCTGCCAATTTCCTAGATATAATTATTTAAGTCCACAAGAAGAAAAACCTAATAATTATAAATACCCACCCGGAACATCTTACCTAAAAGTATGGGATACGCTTGATTGTAAGATTGCTAAAGCCTTTGGTCTTACTCCTAATGTATCGGTACCTAATATCTTGCTAATAATGCTTGCAGCATTATTTACTGGTGGACTTGGCGTAATATTTTTTGTTGGAGCCTTTATCTTTGCCTTCTTCCTTATAGCATTAACTCTTCGCGCCCTTCATATTTTTATAATGTCAGTCATAATTATTGCAATTCTGATATATATTTCGCCGATTACAATTATTTGCATATTATTTGACAAAACCAAAAGTATATTTGATAAATGGTCTAGAACACTAACCGCCACTTCATTGCAACCAATAATATTATTTGCATATATTGGTCTCATGATTTCAATTTTTGATTATTTAGTAATTGGCGATGCTCAAATCATTCAAAAAGATGATAATCCTAGGGATATTACCCTTACTTGCACTACTAAAGATGGCGAAAAAGTTAATAATAGCATCTATTGCACATTTAAAGTTGCTGAATTATCAAAATTATCTAGCAAAGGTTTTGAAGCCTTGGGACTTGGTATTCCAATTTTATTAGATCTTAATAAGGATAGAATTTTCCATGTTGCAAAATCTGCATTACTAATCTATATTTTTGCCAAATTAATGGATAATATCTCCACCTTCTCATCAAGGTTAATTGGAGGGGTTCAAGCTCAACCATCAACTCCAGGTGCTGGAGCAATGACGTCAGCCTCATATAAAACAGCCAGAGCAATACAAAAACGTGGCACAAGAGTCATGAAAAAAATAGGCAGAAAAGGTATGGACACCGCAAAAAAATATAATAAGGACACTTCTTCAGTCAATAATAACAAATATGGCGAACAAAAAAGTGGAGCCGATGTAACTGCCAGCTCTAATCCACCAGGAGGTGGAGCAGGTGGCAATAATAGCTCTAGCGCTTAGCTTTTTAAAACCCAAGGGATCAAGGATCATAGCTAGACTCTAATTATAATTATTTTATACCTCTTTAGAAATATTGCTCTATTGCATTTACTAAGCTGCGAACTATTTTTTTGCGATAACGATAGCTATTGAGGTTCTTCTCTTCACGATAATTAGTTAAATAACCAAGCTCTATTAATACCGATATCATATCTGGTGCAGTTAATACTGCAAATCCAGCAAAGCGATGAGCATTTTTCAAAATATTAATATTGTGATTTTGCATTGATTTTACAGAAAATTTAGCAAATTTTGCCGACTTATTCATACTATCTCTTTGTGACATTGCAATCATCATTTTAACAATTTCTGAGCTTGCCCCTGAAAAATTAACACCACTAATAATATCTGATCTGTTCTCTTTTCTAGCAAGCATTGCTGCCTGCCTATCTGAAGATTTCTCAGATAATGTATAAATTGAAAATCCTGATATTTTATTATTTAGCGACGCATTAGCATGGATCGATATAAATAAATCTGCCTTTTTTCTTCTAGCAATTGCTACTCTGTTTTTAAGTCTAATAAATCTATCATCTGATCTTGTTAAATAGACTCTAAATTTTTTAGTATCTTTGAGCTGTTTATATAATTCTATTGAGTAAGATAATGTTATATCTTTTTCTCTAGTTTTATTATATCTGCCAATAGCTCCTGGATCTTTGCCGCCATGACCAGGATCAATTACAATTATAGGTTTATATTTTTTGGTATTGTAATTTTTATCATGAATAATTTGTGAGCTAATTTTAGATTTTTTGACCTTATTACTATTAAATTTTTGTTCTTTATTATCTAATTTTTCGACCTTGTCATACACAAAATTAGCAAAATCAATTTGAGATTTTGAATCAATAACTTCTTTTTGATAATTGCTATTAGCTAAATTAACTTCAATTTGAAAATTATTATCCGCCTTTTTGGAAATGACTTTGGAAATTGTAATATTATTTTTTAAATCAAATACTAATCGTAATTTAGAATTACTAGTTGAATAGCGGAATTTCTTGAAATTATTATCAGTAAAATTTTTCTTAAATTTATTTGCCAATATTGACTTATCTAGGTCAACTACAATTCGAGGCGGATTTTCAAGAATAAATGATTTAGAGTCAATATTCTTATTTGCCTTAATAATTATCTTATCATTTATAAAAGATATTTCATTAATCTTATTTTTAGCAAAAGAAGCTGGTGATATTGCTAAAAATATTAATAAAAAAAATTTAAATAAACGCACTATCTATAGTTTGAGATAAAATCTTTTAAATCATTGTAATTTTGAATTGATGTTGTAGTTATATCAGGACATGTTTTTGCTGCCAAACCACACAAAACTTTACCAGAACCAATCTCAATCAACCTTTCAATATTATTATTTTGCATAAATAATAATGTTTCTCGCCATTTAACTGACCCAGTAACTTGCCTTACTAATAAATCAGGAATTAAGTTAGAGTCAGTAACTTTATTAGCAGTTACATTAGCAATAATTGGTACAATTGGATCCTTAATACCCATATCACTTAAAGCTTGCGCCATTTCTTCTTGAGCGTCAAACATTAAAGGAGAGTGAAACGCTCCACTCACTGGCAGCATTATTGCCTTTTTTGCACCATGCTCTTTGGCCAATATCATTGCCCTATCAATCGCTTCTTTTTGACCTGAAATAACTATTTGTGAATTAGAATTATCATTTGCAAGATGGCATATTTGATCTTGCGCTGCCTTTTTAACAATCTCTTTAGCAATATCAATATCAAGCCCTAATATTGCCGCCATTGCTCCTTGAGTTTTTTTGGCGCATTTGGCCATAGCATTACCTCTAATTTTTAATAAATGAGCAGTTTGCTCAAGGCTAAATGAATTAGCACTACATAAAGCGCTATATTCTCCAAGAGAATGTCCCGCAGTTACTTCGCATAATTCATCAAAATTCTTATCAAGCTCTTTTTGCAAAATTCGAATTAATGCAATTGACACCGCCATTAATGCTGGTTGGGTATTTTGAGTTTGTGATAATTCTTCAATTGAGCCATCAAACATAATTTTACTCAAATTATATTTTAAAACATTATCTACTTCTGCAAATACATCTTTTGCAATGCTAAAATTTTCATTTAAATCCTTACCCATACCAACCATTTGCGAACCTTGTCCTGGAAAAATTATTGCTGTTTTCATTATTTAATTATATGTAAAAATTATTTTTAATAAATTTTGCTCCTGCTTAATTTCAGGGGTTTTTGATTTGATATTACTTGGCAATAAAAAAGAGTAATAAATATTATTATTAGCAAAAAATTCTTCATTAATTGCGTTTTTACTATCTTTATTACGGCCTTTATTTTCTTTTTTAGCCTGAATGACTAAAAAGTTTTTTTCAACTTTAATATCAATATCTTTAAATTCATAGCCCTTATATTTTATCAAATATATTAATTTATTATCTTGTTTTTTGCTACTAACTTTTAAGGAGTAATTAGAGTTACTCTTTAGTTTTTTTAAATTTTCTTCATCTAATTCCTTAAAATATTGGCGCTTTGCGCGAAATATCTTGTCAAAATTATCCTGCATAATTTTAAATTCACGGTAAAATTCATCATCATTAAAAAACAAATCTTCTTCTATGTTATGAAGAGCGTCAAACCTAGTAATATCTGTATCTTCATTTTCTGCAAAATATTGATTATTATCTTTAAAATTAGCTAAAACCTTGGCTTGATTAGCATATATTAAAGTGGCTCCAAATGCTCCAAAAAAACTAAAAATTAATGCGATAAATATTTTAGAATTTAAAATTTTTTTAAATTTTTTAATTGATTTGATTTTCTTGAATTTTAATATAATTTTTTTGATAGTGCCTTTTTTCATAGTGCCTATAAATAGTAATTAATAATAAGAATTCTTCATAAACAATATATTAGCTATTACTTATAGCTTAAATATCTTTTAAACAAATATTGTTAAAGATATCTACTAGTTAATTATTATTAAAATATTGTCAATTAATTTTTAATTTATGTGTCGTTGGATAGCCTATATTGGCGATGAAATCTATCTTGAAAATATCATTATTAAACCAAGCTCATCTCTAGTTGAGCAAAGCCTTCATGCTAAATTATCATATAGCCATGATGGCAAAATTTTATCAACCAATGGTGATGGTTTTGGTATAGGTTGGTACTACCATAAAAATCAACCAGGACTTTTTAAATCTTCCGAGCCTGCATGGGCTAATGAAAATATTAATGAAATATGCTCGCAAACCAAAGCCCATATCTTCATGTCTCACATCAGGGCAGCAAGTACTGGCTCTGTGCAAAGAAATAATTCTCACCCCTTTAAATATAATAATATTTTATTTCAGCATAATGGCTATATTAAAGATTTTGACCTGATTCGCAAAGATATGCTTTACATTCTTGACAATAAACTATTCAACGAAGTTAAAGGAACCACCGATAGTGAGGCATTTTTCATGATTGCTATATATTTTGGTCTAGAAAAATCTCCTAAGATCGCCATTGAAAAAACAATCAAATTCATCCTAGATTTACATCAAAAACTCAATATAACTCCTAAAATTCAGCTATCATGCGCAATAAGTGACGGCAATTCAATTTTTACTGTTCGCTATTCAACCCTAAAAAAACAAAATACACAATTTTACTCTACAGATGTTAATTGCTTGACAGATATTGATAATAAATTCAATAAAATGCCTCAAAATAGCTTTGTAATTGTGTCTGAGCCAATTAACAACTCATTTCAAAATTGGAATGAGGTTCCGCCAAGTTCATTTGTAACATTTAGCAATGCCAAGACCACAATCGAACCCCTTAATATTTGATCAAGAATCTAGNTATTTTTACCAAATTAAACAAAATAAAATTAGCTGGCTAAATTCTTGCAAAACTTCATTATCGCAAGATAAAGATCGCAATTTCCTACCCTGGATCACCTACCCTGCCATTAACTACTTAAAACAAAATTTAGCAAAAAATCACATTATATTTGAATATGGCGCAGGTACATCGACATTATTTTATCAGGACAAAATTAAATATTTAATTACTATTGAATCTAACAAATATTGGTTCAACATTATCAAACAAAAAATCAGTAATTACTACAATATAACAAATTGCAATAATAACTCTATTTTAGCTGAATTTATCCCTAATAAAAATCTAGCCAAATTTGATCAAATTTTTATTTATCCAAAAGGAGTAATATTTATGATAAGCAATGCTCAAAATAACAATTTATACCAAAATTTTATCAGCGATTTTGACCAAATATTTGACTATATAATAATTGACTCTTTAAAAAGATATGATTGCTCAATAAACTCAATCAACAAAATTAAAGAAAATGGCACAGTAATACTTGACGATTCGCAACGCAAATCTTATGATAAAATATATAATTTAATGGCTGATAATAACTTTACTTTACAAAATTTTCCTGGCATTGCTCCAGGGCAATTAAAAGCAAAAAATACAAGTTTTTTTACTAAAAATGAACTCTAATAATAAAATCGCTCTCATTACCGGAGCGGCTAAAAGAATCGGCTCTGAAACTGCGCTAACTTATGCTCGCCATGATTACGACATTGTCATTAGTTACAATAAATCTCTTAAAGAAGCTCAAAACCTAGCTCAAAAAATAAAGCAACAATATAATAAAAATTGCTATTTTTATCAATGCGACCTTACTAATCTTGAATCTTGCGAGTCTTTTATAAAACTTGCTCTTAAAAACCACCCAAATATTGAAATATTAGTCAATAATGCTTCTTTTTTTAGCAAAACTAGCTTTATTTGCCAAGATTTTATGCAAAAATTGCAAAATAATCAAAATATTCATCTAATATCTCCTTTAATATTAAGCCATTATTTTGCTCAAAATATCAATAAGAATAACATAAAAAATGCACAAATAATTAATATTATCGACAAAAATATCACCCGTTATAAGACAAAATATTTCTATTATCTACTTAGCAAAAAAAACCTAGCCAATCTCACTCAAATGCTAGCTATTGAATTAGCGCCAAATATCAGAACAAATGCCATTGCACCAGGAGTAATATTGCCTCCTATAGATAATTCTGATCATGATCTTGCTAATAACCCTTTAAAATATAAAGCCAGTGTAGAAAATTTTTGCCAAGCTATTGAATATCTACTAATTAATAAATTTGTTAATGGCCAAATTTTATATATTGATGGTGGTGCCAATCTTAATCAACAGGGATAATGTCTATTAATAATATTGCAATAATTGCTGGCAGAGGAATTTTACCCCAGCTAATCATAAATCAATTACAAGCGCAAAATAAAAAATTTATCATCCTAACTCTTAATAGCGAAGAATACCAAATTAACTACCAAAAATACCAACATTACAGCATTTCTTATGGTCTTGTAGAGCCTGTAATCAAAATATTAAAGGATAATAATATAAAAAATATTATCTTTGCTGGTGCCGTAAATAAACCTAATTTTTCAAAACTTAAAACCGACAAATTAGGCAAAATTATCCTGGGCAAAATATTAGCTAATAAAATTCTAGGAGATGATGCGGTTTTGCGAAGTGTTATTAAATTTCTTGAAAAATACAATATCAACATAATACCAATTGACAAAATAATTGACTGCCAAATCAAGCAAAAAGGCGTGATCACAAGAAATCAACCAACTAAATCAGNTCTAAAAAATATTATAATTGCCAAAAAAGCTATTAAAACATTCTCAAAATTTGATATTGGCCAATCTGTGTTAATATCACAAAAGCAAATTATTGCTGTTGAAGGCGTTCTTGGCACTGATAATATGATCACTAATAGTAAAAATATCGATCATGAACAATTTAGCGACATAACCTTAGTAAAGCTTAAAAAAATCAATCAAACCAGCAAGGCCGACTTACCGACAATCGGGGTTGACACCATAATTAATTGCCATAAATCAAATATAAAAGGCATTGCCATTGAAACTAATTCAACATTGCTACTTGAAAAAGACAAAATTATTAAAAAAGCTAATGAACTAAATATATTTATCACAGCAATATAGTGAGCAAAATTACCAAATATCATACCAAATTAGCAATATCATTTCCTGAGGAAGTAAATATTATTTTTAAAATTTTTAACTCTCAAATTAGACTTGTTGGAGGGGCGGTGCGCAATATGCTACTTAAAAAAACAGTCAAAGATTATGATTTTGCCACTATTTACAAACCAACAGAAATCATCAATATTCTTAGGCAAAATAACATAAAATTTATAGATTTAGCACAAAAATTTGGCACTATAATTGCTGTAATAAATAATCAAAATTTTGAAATTACCACCCTAAGACAAGATTTTAGTCATGATGGACGTCATTGCAAAGTTAATTTCAGCAATGACTATATGCAAGATGCCTCTCGCAGAGATTTTACCATTAACGCACTTTATCTTGATCAAAATGGTGTCTTATATGATTATTTTTCATCGCTAAAAGATCTAAAAACACAAAATATTCAATTTATTGGCAATTCTGATCAAAGAATAAGCGAAGATTATCTTAGAATTTTGCGCTTTTTTCGCTTTAGCGCAATTTATGGCAAAAATATCAATCAACAAAATTTAAAATCCTGCGTTAAATTTCAAAACCACTTAAATAATTTATCAAAATCGCGCATTAGAGAAGAATTTATCAAAATTATCACTGCAGATAAAATAAATAACATAATTGCAATTTTAACTATTTTGCAAAAACATAATTTTACCAATATTTTATTTAATTGCCCAGTTAATATTAATAATATCAAAAAATTACATAATTTAACAAATAAAATTAACTACCAAATTAATAAAGAGCTAATTTTAGCCTGCTTTTTTATTAACAATAATTTTAATCTTAAACAACTTCAATTTAATTTAAATTTAACCAAATTAGAAACAAAATATCTTAACTTCTTTTATAAAAATCTTAATACACCCCTTATAAATAAGAAAGATATTGCCATTTGGGCAAGTAATAATTCTGAGATAAAATTTTTACTAGATTTTTATATTTTTAGACAAATTATAGATGTTAATGAAATTGCAATAGATCATTTAAAAGAAATGCTTGATTTTTTAAATAAATCTATGGTAGCTATTTTACCTATAAATGGTAATGACATCACAAATCTTGGCTTCAAAAATAATGAAGTTGGACAAATCCTTAAACAATGCAAATTAACATGGCTTATGTCTGATTTTAAACTTGATTATCAAGAGCTATTATCACATATTAGCCATAAAAAAAAGTAATTTATGGCAACATCAAAACAAGAGCAAATCTACAATAAGGTTGTTGATTATTACGGCATGGCCGATCGCCTAATTAGAACCGTTGAGGATAGCTCTCACAAATTATCACAAAAGCAATTTGACATTGTTGAAGATTTGGTTGTTACTATTGAAAAATATGCTGATGAAATTACAGCCAAATATATTGAATTTGTTAAAAATGGCGAGCATGAAGCAGTGGAAGATGACATTAGAAATGCATTAAATAAAATATCAAAAAAATTATATGAAACCAAAAATAAAGTCTTAATATTATATCATGACAATAAGATATAAACTACATAAAGATCATATAAATTCATAGATAGTGTGCAGCAATTACTCTAAAATCCTTAAAAATTATCAAAATAATATTACAAAAATTGATAAAATAATCCTTGATTACTCCAAAAATAAATCACCATTAATTCAAGATATTTGCCAGCATCTTATTAATTCTGGCGGCAAAAGAATTAGGCCAATATTGCTAATAATTTGTGCAAAATTACAAAATATTAAAATAAATAATCAAATATTAAATTTAGCCGCAGCCATTGAAATGATCCATAGTGCAACATTACTTCACGATGATGTTGTTGATAATAGCCAAATGCGGCGCAACCAAAAAACTGCTAATGCCATATGGGATAATAAGGCTTCGATTTTAGTAGGTGATTATGTATTTGCCATTTCATTTATTTTAATGGTAAAAAGCGACAATATAAAAGCACTAGAATTACTAGCCAAAACTGCCTCAATTATGGCAGATGGCGAAGTTATGCAACTTGAAAATTCTAGCAATATTAATATTAATATTGATCAATATCTTAAAATAATTAATGGCAAAACAGCTATTTTATTTGCTAGCGCAACTAGCATATGCTGCCTACTGGAAGATAGCAATTTAAAAAATCACAATAAATTACATCAATTTGGCCTTAATTTAGGAGTAATATTTCAAATTATTGACGATATATTAGATTATAAAGTTAGCGCTAATAATTTAGGCAAAGATATTGGTGATGATTTTTTTGAAGGCAAAGTTACCTTACCGCTAATTTTACTTATCAAAAAGGCTAATATAGCAGAAAAGACTAAAATTAATCAAATACATTTAAAAAATTTATCCCATAATTTAACCTCACAAGAAAATCAAGATAACCTTGAATATATCCTTGAATTATTCACTAAATACCAAATTTTTGACGACTCATTTGCACTTGCTAAAAAATATTATGATAAATGTTTAAAAATACTTGAAAATTTCGATCATAATAGGCATAAAGAAGAACTAATAACAATAATTAATTATTCTTTTTCCCGTCTTAACTAAATGATCAGATTTATAATTTTAATTTTTTTTCTAAATATCAGCCAATCATTTGCACAATTAATTGACAGCAATTTTTACGAATGGACAGTTTATGAAATACAGACCAGCGAACTTGACCCTAAAATTTGTTACATGGTTTCACACCCCGGCAATTCATTAACAAACCATAATTCAAGAAAAGATCCCTACATAATGATTACCAAATTTGCCGAAGATGGCCGCGAAGAAGTTAGTGTTTTTTCAGGCTATAATTATCGCAATAATAGCGATGTTTACCTTACATCAAATGACGCTCAATTTAAAATCTATGCCAAAGAAAATATCGCCTGGCCCAAAACCAAATTTGAAGATAAAAAACTAATCACCAACATGCTAAAAAGTGCCTTTTTAAATGTTAGAAGCAACTCAGACATAGGCACCTACGCCGTTGATAAATACTCCATGAAAGGAATCACCAAGGCGTATTTACGTATGGGTGAGATTTGTGGGGATTAGATGGCGAGTCCATGGCTGCTAGAATCAACTTGACTTGCGCTCCCCCTTTGTTCTAGTGATACTCGTGTTGGTGATGGATTTACTGGTTGTGTTTTATCGGGATCACTACTTTGAACTCTTCTTTGATCATGTGCAACTTTTGTTCCCAAGGCTCCAGCTGCCGGAGGAGATTGTATGTCAACTACTCCACGTTCTTGTTTTGGTGTTTTTCCTGTTGGTGTTTTAAGACCCTTATCTTCTTGACTTGGTTGTCTTGCACCGTATTTTCTTCTGGAAAATTTTGCGCTCGCTCTTTCTGGTGATAATGGAATTGGTCTTGAGGAAAAGAGATTTCTTATGTCTTGCGGTTCAATCCATGGGCTAAATGCAACTGCATTTTGATCTTTTCTTGCCTCTTGCCTTAATATAGCCCCAGCTTCTAAACTTTCTGATTGACTGTCAAATAACCTTTTTCTATTTGAAGCTAAGATAGAAGTACCATTTGTTCCTATATTATCAACTCCGTCAAGTCTAAAATCATTTAAAGCAAGTCTTACATCATTTGTAAGTTTATCTCTTGAATCACTACCTTTTGATTTACTAGATTTACTAAAATTTGACCACTTTGTAAAAGTAGTTTCTTTTTTAAAATCTTTTAACCTATCCAATAACCTTAACTCTTCATCAGTAATGAATTTAATTTCTTTAATTTTATCTATAAATTTTTTAACTTCTTTTCCCAATGTACTTTCTGTAGATGTACGTCTTTTAGAAAATGTAGTTCCAAGAGAAGATGAAGATAGTTCATATTGATTATTTGTTTCTGCACCAATTAAAGATCTTTTAACAGCTTGATCATCTATACTATGATAAATTGTATCTATTCCTTGGCCTTTTCCTCTTTCAGCAGCAGCTCCAGTTGATGATCCTTCTCCTGTAGCCCCAGGTTTTTGAGCACTTATTCCACCTTCTTTTGTAGTGCCACTACCAATAGTAGCACTACCATGTAAATTATCAAAATCTTTACTAACGACCCTAGCCCCACCTTCTAGTCCAGTTCCTGCAGCATCATCACTTCCTTCATCTAGGTATGATGATTGACTTCGGACATCATCATCACCAGCTCCATGTTGTACCCTTTCTCCTGTTTTTTTTTCTAGTTCTTGAGATCTCATAATATCTGCATCACCTAAATCAGCATGCAAATTTTGCGTTACTTCTCTTACTTCACCACTTGGATTTGTATTTTCTACAGTTCTTCCTGCTCCTGCTCTTTTATTATCAAAAGGAGTAGCTCCTGCAGCAGCAGCTCCAGTTGATGCTCTTTCTACTGTATATTCAGTAGGACTAGCATGGTGTGCTCCTTCAGCAAGTTGATCAACAAATCCTCTGACATCATTATTTTCTTTATCTTGATCTGATTCTACACTTGCAATTGATCCTGCAACTCCTCCTAAAACATCGTCAACAGAACCTGCAGCATCATGATCTGCAGCAACTTCTTCTAGCCCGACATAGACATCATCTAATACTGCTGGATTATCATCACCATAATTTGACACCGCATCATCATCGTTAAATGTTTTTAAATCTACATGAGTTGTTTGCTGCATAAGATTAGACAACCTATTAAAATCAATTGTTGGTGCAACTTTTTTATCAACTGGTTTTCTTCTTGTTCCTTTATTAACTTCAGGCTCCTGAGCATCTATGCTTGTACCTTCTACTCCATCCATTATAGTAAGAGGGCTATCAAGTGTATCTAATTCCATTTCATCAAGCCTTTTGCCAGAACCAACTAATGCACTAGCTTTCTGGGCAACTCTAGATAACGCAAGATACATCGTTATAATATCTGATTTATTTAATTCTTTATCTGTACCAAGTAATCCTAACAAACTATTAACATTTTCTACTTCTTGTGGATTTTCAAAATATTTATAAACCTTCACCCTTGCTTCAAGAGATCTACCTATACCACGCACATTTCCTTCGCCAGCTCGACTAAGTGCCTGAATATCAAAAAATAAATCATTTTTTTTTGTAACATTCAAATCTGTTAAAACATTATTTATTTTTTCAATAGATTTTTCTGCATCTTTCGTAATTTGATCTGATATTTCATATCCATTAAAATCTCCTAAGCTAGGATCATTATCTAAATAACCTATCCTATTACTTTCATCTCTTGATTTTATATAACAATACATTAAATGATTAGAGGTTCCATAGCCTAGATCACTATCATATGTAATGTTAGCTAAAGCAGTTGGCGGAGCTTTATTACCTGCTCGATATCCTCTAACAAGATCATCTTTTTTTGCACCATCTACAGCTTTATCACTATTTTCTAATATACACCGAGCAAGCTTAATAATTTGATTATCTACCTGTTCTACTTCATTAAATTCTTCTCCATGATTATCACTTCCTGTATATATATCAAATTTTTCTTTTACTGCATCTTTTATATTTTGAATTTTTTGTGGATCTTTAACAGTACCAACTAAATCATGTATTTCACCATAATAAATTAATTGTGCTTTACGTCTCTTTGCAGATGCCATTCCAACTATTTCACTCTCTTCAGATATAATAACACGATACTGTTCACCACCACGATAATTATCAATAACGCCAATTTTATCACTATCGTTTAGAGCATTATCAGAATTTAATCCTTTTGCTCTCAAAGTTTCTAATGTAGCATCATTTAAATTTATTATTTGCATATTTTTATCTTACCTATAATTAATGGGTTAACACCCCAATGTTAATAATATTTTTTATTTAAAAAAAATCTATATTTTCATTATAACACAATTTTTATCATTATGCAACTTTTTTTATTTTTTGGAGTTTTGGGAGTTTTGGGGTCAGAGTTAGGAGTTTTGGGGTCAGACCCCGATGTTCCTAATAGAAGTGAGTGGAATTTTGGCGATGAGGAGAATTTTGTGGGAATTTTGGGGTCAGACCCCGATGTTCCTAATAGGAATTTTGGGGTCAGACCCCGATGTTCCTAATAGAAGTGAGAATTTTGGGGTCAGACCCCGATGTTCCTAATAGGCGGTAGGAGTTTTGCAAAGGAATTTTGGTAGGAGTTTTGGGGTCAGACCCCGATGTTCCTAATAGAAGTGAGAATTTTGGGGTCAGACCCCGATGTTCCTAATAGAAGTGAGAATTTTGGGGTCAGACCCCGATGTTCCTAATTGGAGCTTTGTAGGAATTTTGGGGTCAGACCCCGATGTTCCTAATAGGGTCAGACCCCGATGTTCCTAATGCTACCGATGTTCCTAATGGGAATTTTGGGGTCAGACCCCGATTTTCCTGGGAATTTTGCAATAGAATTTTGGGGTCAGACCCCGATGTTCCTAATAGAAGTGAGTGGAATTTTGGCGATGAGGAGAATTTTGGAGGAGTTTTGGGAATTTTGGGGTCAGACCCCGATGTTCCTAATAGGAATTTTGGGGTCAGACCCCGATGTTCCTAATGTTCCTAATAGCAAGGAATTTTGGGGTCAAAGGAATTTTGGGGTCAGACCCCGATGTTCCTAATAGAAGTGAGAGAGGAGTTTTGTGGAATTTTGGGGTCAGACCCCGATGTTCCTAATAGAAGTGAGAGAGGAGTTTTGTGGAATTTTGGGGTCAGACCCCG
>JAHXBS010000025.1 GCA_020054685.1 Rickettsiales bacterium
ATACTCCATTCTTCAAAAATTATAGACCACAATTCTACTTCAGAACAACAGATGTTACTGGTTCAGTAACTCTTCCAGAAGGAACAGAAATGGTTATGCCAGGAGATAACATCAAATTATCAGTAGAACTAATAGCTCCTATCGCAATGGAAGAAGGTCTTAGATTTGCAATAAGAGAAGGTGGTAGAACAGTTGGTGCTGGTGTTGTTAGTAAGGTTTTAGGGTAGTTAAGTTAATTATGAGCAATAAGGAAAATATAAAAATAATTTTAGAATCTTTTGATCACAATGTTCTTAACAGATCTGTGATTGAAATAATGAGTACTGTTAAGAAAACAGGTGCTATTGTTAAGGGTCCAATTCCCCTTCCTACTAAAATAGAAAAATTCTGTGTAATTAGAGGTCCACACGTTGATAAGGATTCTAGAGAGCAATTTGAAATTAGAACATCAAAAAGGTTGCTTATTATTGTTCCAACTCCACAAACAGTTGATGCTCTGATGAAGCTAAGTCTATCTGCAGGCGTTAATATTAGAATTGCAATTAATACACCAAAGAAATAAATTACAATAGATAAGCAATTATGTTAGATTATTTAGGAAAAAAACTTGGAATGACTCACTCATATAATGATAATGGTAATTCAACAGCTATTACTATGATCAAATTATATGATAATATAGTATTTAATTTTGATGATGCTGATAAAAATACCAATCGCGTTGCAATTGCATTTAACAAAATTGAATCTAAAAAAAATATTTCAAAATCTCATATAGGAAAGTTTGAAAAGAAAAATTTACCATTATTTGCAAAGATTAAAGAATCAAAAATTAAAAAGTCAAAAACATATAATGTTGGTGATATAATCAATATTAATGATATTATTAATGTTGGTGATAAAATTTCTATTTCTGGTATATCAATTGGAAAGGGATTTGCAGGCGGAATGAAAAGATGGGGTTTTGGTGGACTTGAAGCAACTCATGGTGTATCAGTTTCACATAGATCTCATGGTTCTACAGGTCAATGTCAGGATCCAGGAAAGGTATTTAAGGGAAAAAAAATGGCAGGACATATGGGTGCGAATAAGGTTACAACAAAAAATCTTGAAGTATATTATATCAATATAGAACAAAATATAATTGCTATTAAGGGTTGCATTCCTGGCTTTAATGGTAATGATGTTGTATTAGGTTTAAAATTATAATTATTATGTCTGAAAAATTACTCAAAATAATAAATTTCAAAGATCTTACAATTAAGGATTCTGAGAATAAGAATAATATAAGTAATATTAATGAAAAAAATATTATAACCCTTACTCAATCTATTAAATGGCATCTTGCAAAAATTAGATCTGGTTCTGCCAATACAAAGTTAATGAAAGAAATTTCAGGAACTACTAAAAAGCCATATAAGCAAAAGGGTACTGGTAATGCTAGACAAGGTAGTAAAAGATCTACCCAATTTGTAGGAGGTAGAACATGTCATGGACCTCGCTCTAGATCTTTTGAATATTCATTACCTAGAAAAATAGTTAAAAATGCGTTAAATATTGCTATAAGATCTAAATTAAATGATGGCAAATTAATAATTTGTGAAAATGACAATAATGTCGAGTTAAAGACATCGAATTTCGCTAAATTTTTTACCAAGAATAAAATTGATTCTGCATTGGTAATTTCAAATGATTCTTCAGAAAATCTTGCTAAATCACTTTCTAATATTAAAAATATCAAATATGCAACTTTTAATAGTATAAATAGCTTTGATATTATACGTTATAATTATCTTATCATAGAAAAAGTTTTATATAATAACAATGTTGCAAAAAATATATAATTATGGCACTTAAAAATATAGATAAAATACAGTCACTTATATATACAGAAAAGTCAAATAGAGTTCTTGCTCTTGGTAAGTACGTTTTTAAAGTAAGTAAAAATTCAAATAAAAAAGAAATTTCATCTATTATTTCTAAAATATATAATGTAAAGGTTGAATCTGTAAATATAATAAATCAAAAACCTAAATCTAAAAGATTTAAAGGTTTTAACGGTATTAAATGTGGTTATAAAAAGGCCATTATTACAATTGAAAAGGGTAAATCAATTAATTTTGAATAATAATATTATGGCACTAAAAAATTACAACGCTGTTACACCTTCTCTTCGTAACTTAGTTACTATTGCTAGAGATGAGCTATGGAAAGGATCTCCTCTTAAAATACTAACAAGAAAAAAGTATGAAAAGTCTGGAAGAAACAATTCTGGATCAATAATGGTTAGAAGAAGGCAATCTGGTCATAAAAAAACATTAAGAATAATCGATTTTAAAAGAAGAAAATTTGATATTGAAGCCATTGTTGAAAGAATAGAATATGACCCTTGTAGAACTGCATTTTTAGCTTTAATAAAATATAGTGATGGTGTATATTCATATATTATAGCACCACATAAAATTAAAATTGGTGATAAAATTCTATCATCTAAAAACTTAATTGATGTTAAGATTGGAAATGCAATGCCATTATCTCAGATTCCTATTGGTTCAATTATTCATAATATTGAGCTTAAATCTGGTAAAGGTGGATCAATCTCTAAGGCTGCAGGATGTTATAGTCAACTAGTTGGTAAGGATGGTGGATATGCAATTATAAAAATGCAATCTGGTGAAGTGAGAATGATTATACAAGATTGCATGGCTACAATTGGTTCAGTATCTAACATAGATAATAAAAATACAAAAATTGGAAAGGCTGGAAGATCTAGATGGCTTGGTAGAAGACCATCTGTAAGAGGTGTTGCAATGAACCCAATAGATCACCCACACGGAGGTGGTGAAGGTAAAACTTCGGGTGGTAGACACCCTGTTTCTCCGACTGGAAAACCTACTAAAGGTAAGATAACGAGGAAGAGAAATAAAAAATCTAATTTATTAATTGTTAAGTCACGAAGAAAGAAATAAACTATGCCTAGATCATCTTGGAAATTACCATTTGTTGATGGTTATTTATTAAAAAAAGTTGCTGAAAATTCTAAATCTTCAAGAAATCAGGTCATAAAGACATGGTCTAGAAGATCAACAATATTACCTAATTTTGTTGGAACTAATTTTGCAGTATATAATGGAAAGAAATTTGTCTCTGTTTCTATTACAGAAGCAATGGTTGGCCATAAGTTAGGAGAATTTTCTCCTACTAGAACTTTTTTTGGTCATGCTGGTAATAAGAAGTTAGCAAAAAAATAATATTTAAATTATGACTAATAATATATCCGTTGCTTATTTAAAATCAATCAAGTCTAGCCCTTTAAAGGTATGTAGAGTTTCACGCGCTATTAGTGGTATGAAAATTAATGATGCCATCAAATTTTTAACTTTTTCTAAGTTAAAAATTTCTAAGGTCATATTTAATTTAGTTAAATCTGCTGCTGCAAATGCAGAAAATAATCATAATATGGATATTGACAATCTTATTGTAAAGGAAGTTAATGTTGGGAAGTCAATGGTTATGAAGAGGTTTCACACTAGAGGAAGAGGAAAATCAAGTAGAATATTAAAAACATATAGTAATATTAGAGTTGTTTTGTCAGAGAAAAATAACAATATTGATAATAAAAAAATAAAAGAAAAAAATAATGGGACAAAAAGTTAATCCTGTAATCTTTAGGCTAGTTGCAAGTAAATCATGGCATTCTATTTGGTATGATAAAAAATCTTATGCATCTAAGTTAATTTCTGATATAAAGATTAGAGAATTTATTAAGAAAAATTATTCGCATTGTGGAATAGGTAGAATTATAATAGAAAGGCCAACTGATAAAATAAATCTTATTATTAAAACATCTAAGCCAGGTGTTTTGATAGGAAAAAAAGGTTTAGATATCGATAAAATAAATAAGTCAATTGAGAAATTATCAAATTGTAAAGTTGATGTAAAAATCGTTGAAATTAGTAAACCTGAAAATGATGCATCTCTAGTTGCTCAAAATATTGCTAAGCAACTCGAAAATAGAGGGTCATTTAAGAAAGCGATGAAAAAATCCATGCAATCTACTCTTAAGCAGGGCGCTCTTGGTGTTAAGGTTAGTTGCTCAGGAAGGTTATCTGGTGCTGAAATTGCTAGAACTGAATGGTATAAGGAAGGTTCAATACCTCTACATACACTTAGGTCAGATATTGATTATGCAATTGCCAATGCTTATACTACATATGGAGTTATTGGTGTAAAAGTATGGATTTACAAAGGTTTAAAAGAAATATAATATATGTTAGTACCTGCAAAAACAAAATATAGAAAAGCTCAAAAGGGCGGTAAAAAAATTCTTGGAACATCAAAAGGTGGCAATGATATTGCATTTGGTATGTTTGCTCTTAAAGCACTTGAACCTGGTAAAATTAATTCTCGACAAATAGAATCTTCCAGAAAAGTCATTACAAGATTTATGAAAAGATCAGGAAAGTTATGGGTAAGAATATTCCCGCATATTCCTGTAACTAAGAAGCCAGCTGAAGTTAGAATGGGTAGTGGAAAGGGTAATGTAGAATATTATGTATCAAAAGTGAAGCCAGGAAGGATAATCTTTGAAATAGATGGTGTTACTGATAAAATAGCAATTGAAGCTCTTAATAAAGCAACTGCCAAATTGCCTATAAAAGCAAAAGTTATTAAATTTATATAGATATGACAAAAGTTTATAATACCAATATTTTATCTGAAATATATAACATAAAGAAGGATCTTCTTTCGATAAGAATTAAAAAGTCATCAGGAGATAATGTATCTCTTAATACTTTTCGCTCAAAAAAGAAAGAAGTCGCTCGTTTATTTACAAAATTAAATTTAAAGAAATAATATGAACGGAAAAATAATAAATATTATTGATAGTAAAACTGCAAAAGTTGAATGTGTAGAATATAAAAAACATCCTCTTTATGGTAAGTATACCTCAATAAAAAAGAAATTTGTTGTTGATAGTAGTAATATATCAATTAATATTGGTGATAATGTTATTATTAAGCCATGTAGACCCTTATCAAAATTAAAAAGATGGTCTATAGAAAAAAAAGTACAAATTAAATAAGAGGATTATTATGATTCAAATGCAAACTAAGTTATCTGTTGCAGATAATTCTGGTGCTAAATATGTTAGGTGTATTAAAGTGCTTGGGGGTTCAAAGCATATGATAACTGAAATTGGAGATGTTATTGTTTTATCTGTTATTAGCGTTATTCCTGGATCAAAGGTAAAAAAAGGACAGGTTGTAAAAGGCGTTATAGTTAGAACTAAGAATAAAATAGTAAGAAGAGATGGTGGCTATATCAAATTTGATGAGAATGCTGTTGTTCTTGTTGATAAAGATGGCAACCCAATAGCTTCTAGGGTATTTGGACCAATTGCAAGAGAAGTTAGACGTAATAATTTTAAAATTGCATCATTAGCACCGGAGGTATTATAATATGGCAAAAAAATTTAAAAAGGACGATAAAGTAATAATTATAGCTGGATCTTCTAAAGGAAAAATTGGAAAAATATTATCCCTAAATAATGACAAAGTTATTATTGAAGGTGTTAATTTAGCTACCATACATAAAAAGCCAACTCAAAATGAAGCTGGCTCTATTATTAAAAAGGAAAAGGCGATTCATATATCAAATATATCTCATATATCATCTGATAATAAGCCTGTAAAAATGGGTTTTAAAATTTCTAAAGATAAGGATGGTAAGATTGATAAAATTAGGTATCCAAAAAAAGCTGAAACTAAAAAAGATAATTAATTATGATAACGCAGACAGAAAAAAGATATAATGAAATTATTCCTGATCTTAAAAGTAATTTCAACTATAAAAATGATCTTCAAATACCTAAGATTAAATTTATTTCAATAAATACTGGTATCAAAGCTGTTGATAGTGACAATAAAATTAACTCATATATCTTGTCAGAACTAACTAAACTCAGTGGTCAAAAAGCTGTTTTTACATATTCTTCAAAGGCAATATCTGGTTTTAAATTAAGACAGGGAATGGTAATAGGCTGCAAGGTAACATTGAGAGGTAAGAAAATGTATCAATTTATTGATAGATTAATTAACATTGCGCTACCAAGAATAAGAGATTTTAGAGGATTATCCTCTAACGGCTTTAATAGTAGTTCTCATTATTCATTTGGTATTAAGGACCATTCTATATTTCTTGAAATTGATTTAGATAATATTGTTAAGGTTTTTGGTATGAATATTAATATTGCCTCAACTGCTAGAACTAAGGAAGAATCACTATTCCTTTTAAGAAAACTTAATTTACCTTTAAAATAACATGGCTAAAAAATCAGCAATTTTGCTAAATAATAAAAGACAACAATTAATAGAATTAAATAGAAAAAAAAGAGCATTATTAAAAAATTCTGCTTATGATAAATCTCTTAGCCCTAAAGAAAGAATGGCTGCTCAAATAAAACTTTCTGAATTACCTAGAAATTCATCTAGAGTAAGATATAGAAACAGATGCGCTATTACTGGAAGGCCAAGAGGCTATTATAGAAAATTCGATCTCTCTCGTATATCACTTAGAAACTTAGCATCATGGGGCGATATACCAGGATTAATTAAATCAAGTTGGTAAAAATATGTCAGTAAATCACTCAGTATCAGATTTAGTTGCAAGGCTTAGAAATGGTTATTTATCTAAAAAGCCTGTTATTAAAATAAGTTATTCTAAACTTCAAGAAGGTATTTTAGAGATACTTAAAAATGAAGGTTTTATTTTAGGCTTTGCAAAAATTGAAGAAGGTACCAAAAAACATTTTAATGTTAGTTTGAGCTTTATTAGTAATAGAGCAGCAATAAATGAAATATCTGTTATTTCAAAGCCGGGTAAAAGAATATATTCAACTTATAATGATATTCCTGTTATTAATAATGGTCTTGGAATGGTTATATTATCTTCATCAAAGGGTATTATTACTGATTATCAAGCTAGAGATCAAAAAATTGGTGGTGAACTTTTAATAAAAATATTTTAATTATGTCTCGTATAGGAAAATTACCAATTAATATTGATAGTAAAGTAAATGTTACTATTGAAAATAGTTTTGTTACTATAAAATCTGGTCCGGATGAAGTTAATTACAAATTAAATAATTGTGTTGATGCTGTAATTGAGGATAACCAATTAAAACTTAAAGCTTCTAGTGCTTCAGTACCAAAGGCTACAATGTTTGTAGGATTAGATCGTAGTAATTTAAATAACATTATTACTGGATTTATTAACCCTTTTAAGACTATTCTTGAAGTTAATGGTGTAGGTTATAAATTTATTATAAATCAAAAAAGAATTAATTTCTCTCTTGGTTATAGTCATGAGATAATATATATTCTTCCTGATTTAGTAAATGCTCAGTTTGAGAAGCCAAATATGCTAATCCTTACCTCAAGAAGTAAGGATTTGTTAGGAAAAGTAGCTTCTGAAATAATGTCATTTAGAAAGACCGAGCCATATAAGGGCAAGGGTATAAAAATTAAAAATAGCTTCACTAGACGTAAGGATGGTAAGAAAAAATAATAATTATGAATAAATCAACATTAAGAAGACTCAAAAGAGTTAGATCAAAAATAAAAAAATATAATCATGGTAATAGACCAATAATTTATATTAATATATCGAATAGAAATATATCAGCACAATTAATAGATTGTGACTCTGCAAATGTCCTAGTTCATGCTTCGTCAACATCTGATAGGACAAAAAAAGATTCTGGTATTGAAATTGCACAAAAAATTGGTGAATTATTTGCTAAAAAATGCATTGATATAAAAATTAAAGATGTTGTATTTGATAAGGGTTGTAAGTCCTATATAGGTAGGGTAGAGTCATTTGCTAATTCNTNTNGAAAAGCAGGTTTAAATTTTTAATTATTTAATACATATGAAACAAAAAAATAGAATATCATCACCCTCAAAAGATGTTGAAATAGTTGAAAGACTTATTTCTGTNAATAGAGTAACTAAAACTGTTAAGGGTGGAAAAAAAATGTCATTCACTGTTTTGGTTGTAGTTGGAAATAAACTTGGTGGTGTCGGATATGGTAAGGGAAATGCAGCAGAAGTCACCGATGCTAAGACTAAAGCATTTGAAGCAGCTAGAAGAAATATGATTAAAATATCATTAAAAGAATCCAGAACAATACATCATGATTTGACAGCAAGATTCTGTGCGGCAAAGGTTCATTTAAGATCTGCTCCAGCAGGAACAGGTGTTATTGCTGGTGGACCTATGCGTGCCTTATTTGAGTGCGCAGGTATTCACGATATTGTTGCTAAATCTATCGGAACGTCAAATCCATATAATTTAGTTGCGGCAACATTTATAGCTTTAAAAACATTACTATCGCCAAAGATATTATCAGAACTTAGATCAAAGGATGTATCATCAATAATTAAAAAAAGAAATATGATACTTGGTATTGATAATAATATTAATAAAAATAATGCAAGTAAAGATGAAGAGAAATGAATTACTAGGTTCTAAATTAATTTTAGAACAAATTAAAAGCACAATAAAATTAACCAAATCTCAAAAATCATCACTAATAGGTCTTGGACTTAAAAAGATTGGATCAAGAGTCGAAGTTGAGTGCTCTCCAGTGGTATATGGTATGTTGAGCAAAGTAAGTCATTTGCTTAAGGTGACTAAAATTTTATTATAAGTTAGAAGATATGTTAGATTCATTAAAAAAAATTACCAAATATTCTAAAGTTAGAGTTGGAAGGGGAATAGGATCTGGAAAAGGTAAAACATCTGGAAGAGGTGTCAAGGGTCAAAAATCTCGAACTGGACATCATAGTGTAAAAGGATTTGAAGGTGGTCAAACTCCTATATATATGAGGCTTCCAAAGAAAGGCTTTAACAGTCATAAGAAAAGTAACAAAATCATCGTTACTACTAGGGATCTTTTTAGACTTATCAAATCTGGTTCATTAAATGAAAATGATGTTATTGCTACTAAAAAACTTCAAGAAGTTGGACTTATTCAGCAAAATAATTCTGAAGTAAAAATATTACTATCGGGAATATCTGAAATTGATTCTTTTATCAAGAATAAGATCAATTTAAAAGATTCTTCAAAAGGAGCTAAGTCAAAATTAAATTTCTAAATTTAATAAACTATTTTTTACAAATATTATAATTGTAAATTTAATCTCTAAAATTATATTAAATATATGGATTTAAATAGATTATCTGATCTTAAGAAAAAAATCTTCTTTACAATCTTTATATTATTAATATATAGAGTTGGAACATTCGTTCCAATACCAGGTGTAGATTCTGATGTTGTAAAAAACTTCTTCGAAGGCACTGCTGGAAATGTCTTTAGTATGATCAATCTTTTTTCGGGTGGGGCGCTTGAAAGAATGAGTGTTTTTGCATTAAATATAATGCCATATATTACTGCATCAATTATTATGCAACTTGCATCTTCAATATATAAAAGTTTAGAAAATCTTAAAAAAGAGGGTGAGAGTGGAAGGGCAAAAATCAACCAATATACAAGATATCTAACCATTATCCTTGCATTTTTTCAATCTATAGGTGTTTATTATGCACTATCAAGCGATGGCAATAATGCTTTTATTTCAGATTCCAAAATATTTATGCTAACAACTACTGTTAGCTTGGTTGGTGGTACTGTTATTTTAATGTGGTTTGGAGAGAGAATTACTTCTTCTGGATTTGGAAATGGTATTTCATTAATAATATTTGTTGGTATTATTTCTTCTCTTCCTTCATCTATGGTTCAAATATTTGATTTATCTAGAACTGGAGCATATCCAATCTTTGTTGCTTTGCTAATATTTATATTTTTTGTCGCATTATTATTTTTTGTATGCTTTATTGAAAAAACCATTAGAAAAATAAAAATACAATATCCAAATGCCAATATGATGAGAGCTTCAGGTATGGCTGATTCATCCTTCTTACCTATAAAAATTAATATGTCTGGTGTTATACCACCAATTTTTGCTAGCTCAATATTAATGTTTCCCGTTGCTTTGGTTCAATTTACATCCGTTGATGGCGATTTAATATCTTCACTACTTAGAAGAGGTGGTTTATTATATATGATAATTTTCTCTTCCCTTATTATGTTTTTTTGTTATTTTTATTCATCAATAACATTTAATAGTAAGGATGTTGCTGAAAATCTAAAAAAAAGTAATTGTTTTATTTTAGGTATAAGACCAGGAAATGATACTGCTACCTATATTGATAAAATAATATCACGACTTACTTTTGCTGGTTCTTTATATTTGATATTTGTCTGTTTATTTCCTGAATATTTTGTCACTAAATACTCAATACCATTTTATATTGGAGGTACTGGTATATTAATTATTGTTAATGTTATTATGGATTTGATCTCTCAGATTCAATCTCATCTAATTGCGGATAAATATACCTCTGGTTCAACAATGAAAAAAAGGAGGGTTAGAATAAGATAATGAAAATAATATTTCTAGGAGCGCCGGGATCTGGTAAAGGTACTCAGGCAAAAAAACTTTCTTTGCACTATAAGATTAACACCTTATCTACTGGAGATCTACTTCGAAAAGAAATTTCAAATAATAGTGAAATAGGATGTAAAGCCAAGGATTATATTAGTAATGGTTTACTTGTTCCTGATGATATAATAAATGATATTGTTAATATTAACGTTACTAATAATACTGATTTTATATTAGATGGATACCCAAGAACTTTAGATCAAGCTATTTCGTTGGATAATATATTAAATAAAAATAATGCGACAATAACTAATGTTATTTATTTTGAAGCCAGTAGTGATGTTTTAATAAAAAGAATATGTGGTAGATATTCTTGTAAAAAATGTAAAACAATTTATAATAAATATTTTAAAAATACTAAAATTTCTAATATTTGTGATTATTGTGATTCAAATGAATTTGAAGTTAGAAACGATGATAATGAAGAAGTCTTAAAGCAAAGATTAGAAGTATTTAATAATGAAAATAAAAAAATACTTGATTACTACCAAAAAAATAACTTGATTTATATGATAAATGCATTAAAAAATGAAGGCTTTATCTTTGAAAATTTAGTTAATTACTTAGGTTAATTATCGAAATAAAGACTAATATAATTTAGCTAATTATACAACTATTAAATTTATTAAAAAGTGGCAAGAATATCTGGTGTAAATATACCTAAAAATAAAAGATTTGTTATAGCATTAACATACATATACGGAATTGGAAATAGTACAGCTTTAAAAATTTGTAATGATTTGAAAATTGATATAAAACTTAGAACAAATGAAATTAGCGAAGATATAATTGCTAAAGTTAGATCTTATTTAGAGTCAAATTATCCAACTCTTGAAGGTGACCTTAGAAGAAAAGTATCTTCTGACGTTAAGAGACTTATTGACATAAGTTGTTACAGAGGAATTAGACATGTTAAAAAGCTTCCAACAAGAGGTCAAAGAACATCTACTAATGCTAGAACTAGAAAAGGTAAAGGATCAGCAATTGCTAATAAGAAAAAAGCCGTTAAATAAAATATAATATGTCACAAACTAAAGCACAGAAGAAAAAACAAATTAAGCAATCTTCAAAAAAGAAGAAAACATTAATTACTGGTGTAATACATGTTTATGCCACTTTTAATAATACAATAGTATCAATTACGGATACATCAGGAAATTTGATATGCTGGTCATCCACTGGTAAACATGGTTTTAAGGGCTCTAGAAAGGCGACGCCATATGCTGCACAAGTTACTACTCAAAACGCTTTAGATATTGCAAAAGAACATGGATTGCAAAATGCTTCAGTGCTCATTAAGGGACCTGGTGTTGGAAGAGAAGCTTCTTTAAGAGCTATTCAGGGATCTGACATTAGTATATCGATTATTAAGGATATTACTCATAATCCACATAATGGATGTAGGCCGCCTAAAAGAAGGCGTGTTTAATTTTTAATTAACATTTACATATAGTATGACAATTTTAAAAGAAAGTTGGAAATCTCTAATAAACCCTTCTTCTATTGAAGTTAGAGAAGGTTACAATAATATTACAAGATCAGTAATAACTATGGAGCCTTTTACAAGAGGTTTTGCACATACTCTTGGCAACTCCCTTAGAAGAATGTTATTATCATCCATTAATGGATTTGCAGTAACGTCTATTAAGATAGATGGAGTTCTTCATGAATATAGTGCAATAGATGGTGTTAAGGAGGATGTACTTGAGATAATTATGAATCTTAAATCACTTGCATTAACAAATCATGATTCATCATCTTTCACACTTAAAATTAACTCTGATAAGCCGGGTCCTATTTTTGCTGGTTCAATTGAAACCACAGCAGGTATAGAAATAGTTAATAAGGATTTATTAATATGTACTCTTAATGAAGGAGGTAAGATTTCTATGCAAATTGTTGTGGAAAGTGGTAGAGGATATAGACCTGCAGAAAAAAACAAAAAAGATGAAAATACAATTGGAAATATATCTATAGATGCAATATTTAGTCCAGTAAGAAGTGTAGCATTTAAAGTTGAAAATGCTAGAGTAGGGCAAATTACTGATTATGATAAGTTAATTTTTGATATAGAAACAGATGGCTCAATATCACCTCAAGATGCTATGGGAGTTGCTGCTAAAATTCTTCAGGAGCAGTTAAATGTATTTATAACATTTGATGTAGCAGAATATGATGAGCCTGTTAAATCATCATCATGTGAAGATTCATCATTCAATAGAAATTTATTAAAAACTATTGATGAGCTTGAGCTTTCAGTTAGATCTTATAATTGTCTTAAAAATGAAAATATTATATATGTAGGTGATTTGGTAATTAGATCTGAAGGAGAAATGCTTAAAACTGCTAATTTTGGTAGAAAGTCTCTTAATGAGTTAAAAGAAAATCTTAACTCTATGAATTTATCATTTGGTATGAAACTAAATGATTGGCCACCTAAAAATATAGATGAGCTACTTAAAGTAAAAAATAAGGATTTTTAACAATGAATCACAGAAATAAAACTAGAAAATTAGGAAGAAATAGTTCGCATAGAAAAGCTCTTTTTAGAAACTTGTCTATTTCACTAATTGTACATAATAGAATCAAAACTACCTTACCTAAATCAAAGGAGCTTAGACCATTTATTGAAAAGCTATTAACCATATCAAAAGTTGATTCTTTGCCTAATAGACGTCTTGCATACTCAATATTAGGTAATAATGATGGTGCAATTAAGAAATTATTTACAGTAATTGGTCCAAATATAAAATCTAGAAATGGCGGATATACTAGAATATATAAATTTGGCTTTAGAACTGGTGATAAGGCTCCTATGTCATTGATTGAGTTTGTTGATAAAGAAAAATTTATTAGCAATGATTCTTCGCCAACATCTAAAACAAAGCTTAAAAATTTGGAATCTACAGAAAAATCTCAAAAAAAAGAATCTAGTAAAAGCCCAAAATCTATAGTCGATAGTTCAAATTCAAATAAATCTATAGACAAAAAAGCTGATATATCTGTAGCAAAAAAAACTGATATAAATGAATCTGAATCTAGTAAAGATAAAATAGAGAAAACTGAATCTGAATAAATTTTAAAAGGATAATATATGAAGTCGGAAATTATTAATGATTTTAATCAAAGAGAATTAGAAAAAATTAAATCTGTTAGAGGTTTTGATATTCCTGATTTTAAACCTGGAGATACTATATCTGTTAAATATAAAATTGTTGAGGATACATCTACAAGAATTCAGGCATTTAAGGGAGTTGTTATTGCTACTTCTAAATCAAAGTCAAATTATCTAGCTACATTTACTGTTAGAAAAATAAGTTCTTCCATAGGAGTTGAAAGAAGGTTCCCGCTATATTCCCCCTTAATCACCTCTATCGAAATTCTAAAAAGAGCAGAAGTTAGAAGGGCTAAATTATATTTCTTAAGAGGTCTAACAGGTAAGGCATCAAGACTTAAGGAAAAATTAGTATTTGATATCTCTTCCAAAAATACTAATAAATCTAGAGACGCTTCAGAAAATATTACTACTCAAACTCCTGATCCTGTTGATGCTTCCAATAAACCAGAATCTAGTTAATTCTTTTATAATTTTTGTAGCCTTATTTAGTTATTTTGTAATATAATCATTTATAATATTTTATATTGCTAAATTTATACTTTTCAAAACATTTATCACGTCGCAACCTATGTATTATACTATTTCAATAAATTAGGTATCTAGATATATTTCACATGACATACGGATTTATAATCTTCTATAGTCATATTTTTTAAGAATTTACACAATTCTTTTTCTATATCTTTAATAGTTTTAAAAACTTTATTTTTAATTGTATGTCTTTTTATATATTGCCAAAGCTTTTCTATTGGATTTAGCTCTGGTGAATATGATGGTTGAATTATAAATTCTATATTATCAAATTTAATTAAATTCTTTGATTTGTGCCATCCAGCACCATCCATTACCAATAAAACTTTATGATTTGGGTTATTATCTTGTAAATATTGAGAAAAATACTGCAGATATACATTAAAATTATTCGTATCAACATTTGGCATTATTAAACTAAAATTATTACCATTTTCTGGGTTAACTGCCGAATATAGATAAAAATTCTTATAACCCAATTTATATTCTAAATTACCTCTTGTTTTTCCTTTTTTAAACCACCCATGACCAATATTAGAATGAGTACCAAATCTTGATTCATCAAAAGAATATAGATCACAATTTGAATCTAGATTTATAAAGATATTTTTTAGTTTTTTTTAAATTCATCTTGCTGTTTATCATTAGATTTATAATGCTTTTTTCTTGCTGTTTTATATCTAAAACCACATCTAGTAATATAATCATGACAACAGCTTTTACTAATATCTTTGTCAAAGATATTTTTAATTTTAATTCTTAACTCATCTATAGTAATAGAGGGATTCTTACTTAAAATATCCTTAATCTTGTCAAGATCTTGATCATTAAAAATTGCTTTCCTTCCTCTGCCTTTTTTAACCATTAACCCCTCAATGCCATTATGTGAGAAGCGTTTTATCCATAATCTTACAGTTTTATTAGTGGTATTATAAATCCTAGCTACATTACTTATTGAATGATTGTAAGAGGAAATAATAGCATTCAATCTTCTTGTTAACTCTCCTGTTCTTCCTGTCTTTTGTAGCTCAATTTTAGATTTAGATATTATTTCACTATTAAGATAAGGGCTTTTTAAAGTCATAGTAATTCTATAATAAAGTTAAAAACTTTATTATAGAATTACTATTATAAATAGATACTTAATTTATGGAAATAGTATAATACCTGGAAGAAAAAATAGAGTAATTCCAATTTCTTACGACAAAAAGATGTATAAACTCAGAAGAAAAATTGAGATATTTTTTGGCAAACTCAAGGAAATCAAGAGGTTAGCAATGAAATATGATAAGGCAGATCAGTCATTTTTGAGCTTTATTGTTCTTGGAGCGATTAAGGTGTTTTTAGGCTTAATAATTAGCTAACAATGTCTAGGCATAATCTAGTTAATTTGAGTTAGTAACAAAAACAACTTAATTCTAGGTTATTAAGCTAAATATTCAATTAATATATGGAATTATAAATGGGATTTGGTATAAGTGCTATATTGAAGGAGATTTGGATTGCCTACTAAATAATTAAGAAAATCGCAAAGATTAAAAAAATAGAAAAATAGGGTCTGGCCTCATTATAGTTAGACCCTGGAAAAGTTTATTGACAAGATAGGCATTCTTCATATTGATCCTGCTCTTGATCATTAGATACATCTAATTCATTAATTTTTGATTTATGCGATACTTTATCTGCTCTTTGAACAGAAGTTGATCTACAATAATATAGGCTTTTCACATTTTTTTGCCATGCTCTGAAATGTATCTCATGTAAATCTTTTTTTGATACATTTCCTGGCAGGAATATATTGATGCTTTGTGCCTGACATATATATTCTTGTCTTTCTCCACCAAGATCAATGACCCATCTTTGGTCAATTTCTTGAGCTGTTTTAAATACTAATTTTTCATGTTCATCTAGGAAGTCAAGATGTTGAACAGATCCTTCATTTGTTGTAATTGATGACCATATATCATCTGTATTTTTACCTTTTTCTTTAAGTAATTTTATAAGATTCTTATTTCTTACATTAAATGAGCCGGTAAGGGTTTTTTGCGTAAATGAATTTGCTGCAAATGGCTCTATTCCAGGTGAAGAATTTCCTGCAATTATCGAAATTGATGCAGTTGGTGCAATTGCTAATTTATTAGTAAATCTCTCCATTACATTTTGCTCTTTAGCATCTGGACACGCTCCTTTTTCTTCAGCTAGCTCCTTTGATGCAATATCTGATTGGTGCTTTATATGTTGAAATATTTTTTTATTCCAAACTTTACTCATTGCTGACTCAAAGGGAACATTCTTTGATTGTAAAAATGAATGAAATCCCATTACTCCAAGACCAATACTCCTCTCTCTCATGGCAGAGTATTTTGCCTTTGACATAGAATTAGGAGCCTTATCAATAAAGTCTTGCAATACATTATCTAGAAATCTTAATATATCCTTAATAATATATTTATTATCTTTCCATTGGTCATAATATTCAAGATTAAGAGATGATAGACAGCAAACTGCGGTTCTATCATTACCAAGATGATCCTTTCCAGTTGGTAAAGTGATTTCACAGCAAAGATTAGATGTCTTAACCTTAAGATTAAGTTGTTGATGATGCTTTGGAACAGCTCTATTTACAGCATCAATAAAAAGAAGATATGGTTCACCCGTTTCAACTCTTGCTGTTAGTAGTTTTATCCATAATGATCTTGCATCTACTGATTCAACTGGTTTATTAGTATGAGTACTAATAAGATCGAATTTTTCACCTTTTTCAACTGCATGCATAAATTTGTCAGTAATAGCTACCCCATGATGTAAATTAAGAGATCTTCTATTTGGATCGCCACCAGTTGGCCTTCTTAAATCAATAAATTCTTCAATTTCAGGGTGGTTAATTGGTAAATAAACAGCAGCGGATCCTCTTCTAAGGCTTCCTTGAGAAATTGCCAAGGTTTGCGAATCCATAACTTTGATAAAAGGGATAATTCCAGATGTTTTACCATTGCCACGAACAGTTTCTCCTATAGCTCTGACATTTCCCCAATAGCTTCCAATTCCCCCTCCTTTTGAAGCAAGCCAGACATTTTCATTCCATAAATCAACAATACCATCTAATGAATCTGATGATTCATTTAGGAAGCATGAAATGGGAAGGCCTCTATTAGTGCCTCCATTACTTAATATTGGAGTTGCTGGCATAAACCATAAATTAGATATATAATCATATAGTCTTTGAGCATGACTATCATCATCAGCATAATATGTAGCAACTCTTAAAAATAAATCCTGAAAATCTTCTTCTGGCATTAAATATCTGTCTTTTAAAACAGCTTTACCGAAATCGCTTAAATTATTATCACACTCTTTATTGATCTTAATATTAATGTCTTTTTCTTTATTTGAAGATGATGATTTACTTGCCATTTTATTATTTATAAATTTATTAAAGTCAAATACGGAAGCTAGTTTAAAACTAAATGCAGCCTAATCACAATATCTAGTGCTAAATAGTGGAAATAATCACAATATATAGTGTTAATAAATTTTTTAATAAGAGTTTTTTAATTGTCTATTAAAAAATTTAAAATTTATTACATATTTTTTTTACTAGTAGATGAGCATCTTTTTTTGTCTTTTTTGCCATTTCTTGACCAAGTTTTTTTCCTTCTTCTATTGATGCGAAGCATAAATTCGATAGCTCAAAAAGTTCGCTTCCATCAATATCTAACAGAATTGTCTTTAATGATAATTGACGAGTATTATTTATTTCTGCATGAACAGCAACTGGTGTAAAGCAAGATGCCTCAAGTTCATGAAGAAAAGCTCTTTCAGATCTGATGCAGATTTCTGTTTCTAAACAGTTAATTTTTTTAATAATATCTATAATTTGATAATCTTTATTTCTAACTTGTATTGCAAGAGATCCTTGGCCACCGGCAGGAAGGAATGAATCTATCGGAAGTGTTTGTGTAATTTTACCAATCATTTTCATTCTTTCTAAGCCGCATTTAGACAATATTGTTGCATCAACTTCATTATTATTGAGTTTGTCAAGTCTGGTTGTAATATTTCCTCTTAATGTTTTGATCTCAATATCTGGTCTAATTTTGAGTAATATTGATTTTCTTCTAGGTGATGTAGTGCCAATTACAGAATTTGACGGAAGATCCTGTAGTGATTTATATTTATTGGAAATAAAGCAATCTCTTGGGTCAAGTCTAGATGTAAATGAAATAAGCCTAGTTTGATCCCTAATAATAGGGGGTACATCTTTTGCAGAATGTATTGCAATATCTATTTTATTGTTGATTAGCTCATCTTCAATTTCTTTGAGAAAAAGTGCTTTACCACCAATATCAAATAAATTGCGATCCTGAATTTTATCACCAGTTGTGACTATAGGATGAATTTCAAATAATAAATTTGGATTAGTTTTAAGCAATTTTTGCTTAACTTCTTCAACTTGCGCTAATGCAAGGGCACTCTTTCTTGTTCCAATTCTAATTAACTTCGATAAAGGCATTATATTATATGAGTTTATAATTAGCCTTGTCTTGCTTTGAATCTAGGATTTACCTTATTGATAACATATAAGCGACCTTTGCGGCGAACGATTTTGCAATTCTTATCTCGTGTGCGTGCTGATTTAAGTGAGTTGTAAATTTTCATCTAAAAAATGTTTAAATTGTTATATTTAAGAATAATTTGAAATTGATAAAAGTCAATATAGTGTTATAAATTATCTATCAATTTCACCAAATACAATATCTTGAGTTGATATAATAGTAACCACATCTGCTAACATATGACCTTTGGCCATTGATTCAAGGGATTGGAGATGAGCAAATCCAGGAGCCCTAATTCTACAGCGATTTGGCTTATTTGAGCCATCAGATATTATATATACTCCAAATTCTCCCTTAGGTGCTTCAACACTGGAATAAACTTCACCAGCAGGAACGTGATATCCTTCACTATAGAGCTTGAAATGATTTATCATACTTTCCATAGAATTTTTCATATCTACTCTTTTTGGAGGTGAAATTTTTTTATCAGATGTCATTATCTCTCCATTTGGTATCTTTTGAATACATTGTTTTATTATTTTGACAGATTGTCGCATTTCTTCAACTCTAATAAGATATCTGTCATAAGAGTCACCATTTTTACCAATTACAATATCAAAATCAATATCGGAGTAAATTTCATATGGTTGGTTTTTTCTAAGATCCCATGCAATTCCAGAACCTCTAATCATAGGACCTGAAAATCCCCAATTAAGAGCCTGTTCCTTGGTTACAACTCCAATATCAACTAATCTTTGCTTAAATATACGATTATTTGTAAGTAATGACTCCATATCGTCAATTTTACTAGGAAATTGATCAATAAATTGATTAATTTCACTAAGTAAATTTGGCGGTAGATCTTGATGAACGCCTCCAGGTCTAATATAAGCTGCATGCATTCTTGAACCAGATGCTTTTTCGTAAAATAGCATCATTTTTTCTCTTTCTTCAAACATCCAGAGTAATGGTGTCATTGCTCCAACATCTAAGGCTTGCGTAGTAATTGCCATAATGTGATTTAATATACGAGTAATTTCAGAGAAAATTACTCTTATATATTGAGCGCGAATTGGAACTTTACAATCAAGTAACTTTTCAACTGCAAGAGCAAATGCATGCTCTTGACACATTGGAGAAACATAATCAAGGCGGTCAAAATATGGTACGGCTTGAAGATATGTTTTATGTTCAATAAGTTTTTCTGTTCCTCTGTGAAGAAGACCAATATGAGGATCTGCTTTAGTTATAACCTCGCCATCCATCTCAAGTACTAATCTTAGAACGCCATGAGCAGCAGGATGCTGCGGGCCAAAATTTATTGTTAGATTTTTTTGTTCAGATTTTTGTTGAGCAGATTTTGTCATTAAGATATAATTTTAATTAAGATATTTCTTCTAAATGTTTATTATATTGAGATTCATCCATCATTTCATTTAATGCTGATTCGTCGCCTATTTTAATTTTTGCTATCCAGCCATTTTCATAAGGGCTATTATTAATCAATTCAGGCTGAGAATTTAAATCCTCATTAATTTCAGTAATTTCGCCAGAAATTGGGCAATATACATCACTTGCAGATTTTGAAGATTCTACTACTGCAAAAGAATCTCCTTTGTTAAAATTGCTATTAATTTCTGGTAACTCAACAAATACTAGCTCTCCCAGTGCATCGGCCGCATATTGACTAATGCCAATAGTTGCAATACCATTTTCAACTTTTATCCATTCATGATCTTTTGTAAATTTCATATTTAGTTAATTTAATTTATAATTTTTTAAGAGTTTTGGTTTTGGCCTTAATGAAATTAGGTTCAGTAATAATTGCTGAAACTTTCTTATTTCTAATAATAACCTCGACTTTATCTCCTATTGCAACATTGTTTGAATCGAAATATCCCATACCAATTGAGGCTTGTAAGGAAGGTGAGTATCCTCCGCTGGTAAGGGTAGATATAATATTGTCATTTTTGCTAACTTCAAAACCTTCTCTAATGACACCGCGATCTGTTAATTTTATACCAAATCTTTTTTTATTTGCCCCATTATTTTTTTGATTAATAATAATGTCTGAGCCAATAAAGCTATTATTGGTTTTACTAACAACCCAAGATAAACCAGCTTCTATTGGTGTTATATTATCATTTAAATCATGTCCATATAGTGGATAGCCCATTTCAAGCCTAAGTGAGTCTCTTGCACCAAGTCCAATAGGTTTAACTTTAGGATATTTAGAGAGATCTAGCCAAAATTGTGCTGCATGATCATTGTGAATACTAACTTCAAATCCATCTTCACCTGTATATCCGGTTCTGCTAATATATATTTTTTGATCATTATAAGTAAATATTCCAAGATTCATATATGCAAGATCTGCAAGATTATCTTCATTGATTAATTGCGATAATATTTCTTGTGATTTTTCGCCTTGGATTGCTATTAATGAGTTAGATGATAGTTCATTAAATGAAATATTATCATTAAGATTTGATTTAATCCAGTTAACATCTTTTTGCTTGCACGCAGCATTTAATACAATAAAGAATTTATTTTCTTCTAATCTGGTAATTATAAGATCATCAATGATGCCACCATTTTTATTTGTCAAAACACTATATTTTGCTTGAAAAGGCTTTGTTATAATGAAATTACTAGGAGTAATTTTACATAGAAATTGAGCTACATTTTCTCCTTCTATTATAAATTGACCCATATGAGAAACATCAAAAATACCAACATTATTTTGTCTAACCCATAAGTGTTCTTTAAGCATGCCTTCGCTATATTGAATTGGCATTTCATAGCCAGCAAATTCTACTATCTTTGCTTGCTGATCTTTATGAATTTGGTTTAATGAAGTTTTAAGCATATTTAAATTATATTATTTATTCAATAGGAGGAATTGAAGGGGTTTTTACTTTATTTTCTTGCTGTAAATTTCTTTGTTCAATAGCTTTATCGATTTTAGAGCTACTTATTGAATTATTTTTCTTAGAAATTGCAGTCATCACAAGGCAATTAATCATAAATATGGCTATTAAAATTGAGGTTGCCTTGGTTAGGCCATTTGCTTTAGCTTTACCAGATATGATTGAGCCTGCAGAGCTACTAGATCCAGCAATACCACCTAATGAATCACCACCAGTTTTTTGGAGTAGTACTAGTAAAATTAACATTAGCGCAACAATAACCTGAATTATTAGTAATGTAAGTTGTATATTATCCATTATATTTAAAAAATCTTAAAAAAAATAATTATTGCATCAAAAATTTTATCTGACAAGGTTAATCTTAGTAAAAATTTAAAATATTTATGATTAAATCCAGTAAAAAGGTAGAAATAAAGAATTATATCATAGAAAATGATAAAAATTTTATCAAAAACTCATTTGATGAGATTTTTAATAAAAATAGCATCTTAAAGCCATGTTTTCTAACTGATAATAATATTTGGCAAAATTGTCAAAAAGAATTCATTCAACATATTACAAAATTTAATTGCCGCCTTATATTGCTTGATAATCCTAAATGCAGCGATTATCACGCTAAAAAACTATTAAATAAAATTAAAGATCATGATTTTGTTATTGCCCTTGGGAGTGGCACAATTAATGATTTATGTAAATATGTTACAAAGAAAATTAATATAAATTTTGTAATTTTTGCCTCAGCTGCTTCCATGAATGGTTATCTATCTAATAATTGTTCAATTTTGATTAATAATCATAAAAAATCAATTAACTGCCTGGCACCAATAAAGGTATATTGTGATATTAATATTATCAAAAATGCACCAATCAATATGATTAAAGCTGGTATTGGTGATATATTATGCTTTTATAATTGTTATTTTGATTGGCTTGTTGCTAGTAAAATATTTGGATATGAGCTTAATCAACAATCAATAGATATTTTGCAGCCTTTAATTGATAATTTTATAAAAAATTACGATATATATAATCTAAAAGATGATAAGCTATATTATATAATTTGCGAAATTTTAATGGTATCGGCTATTTCAATGAATTTAGCAGGTGGATCAATGCCAGTTAGTCAAGGCGAGCATATTATTGCTCATTTATTAGAGATGAAATATCAATCATATATTAGTAATTTATTACATGGAGAAGTAATTGCAATTACTTCAATTATAACTTCTAAAATACAAGGTATAATTCTTAAAAATATTAGTAAATATTGTCAAGATTTAGTAAATAATATTGATATTTCGCAAATAGAGGATAATAAAGATTATTTCGATAAAATTACTTATGAGCAATGTTGTGTGGAATATAATAAAAAAGTTAACCAGATAAAATTACTAAAGAAAATTGATCCGCAAAAATTAGTTAAATTAAAGTCAGAACTTATAATAATTTATAGTAAAATTCACTATATTAGCGTTATATATAATTTTTTTGAAATTGATATTGATCCTAAAAGGCTAAATATTAGTGAAAATAAATTATATAATATTATTAAAAATGCAAAATATATTAGAAATCGTTTAACATGTTTAGATTTTGATTGCTGAATATTATGATAAAAAATATTTACTAATATTATCATTTATGCTATAATATAGATATTATTAATTTTTTTTATAGAGATGGCAGGTTCAGATGGAGATTATAATCATGATCCTAATGATGATTCATCATATTACGAATCAGATGATGATGATACGAGAGGTTTTAGACGTAAAGATCATGCGGAACAATTTAAGAAGGTAGAGAAAGGCGGTACTGATCATGATGATGATGACAATTATGATGCTAAAAGAAAGAGGTCTATGAGGATGGGGATGAATTATTCAAAAGATTTAGATCAAATGCATGTAGAAAAAACAGATGAACAAATATCAAAACTTCGTGAATTAAAAAGTAATGATGAAAGTGATTTTTGTAATAAAATTACTGAATTGTTAAATGATGATAATAAAAAAAATAATTTTTTAAAAAATGAAAAATTCCATAAATTAGTAGAAGAATATCTATTACCTACAGATAGTTATAGAGGTATTGGTGTTCAATTTGAAGAAAAGGATCCTAATTATCCAAAAAAAACGACATTTAGGATAGGCAAAGTTTTTAAAAATACTTTTGCATCAAAGATTGGGTTAGAAGAAGGTGATGTTATAGTGCTTGATGAGCAAAATAAAATGAATATATTTGAGCTTGTTACAAATCTAAGAAAAGGCAAATTAAATCCTGTTAAAGAGATTGTAAGGGATAGTAAAGTTATTTTAGATAAACAAGAATTAAATAACATTGATCGTTCAATAGATGTAACAACTGAAATTGATTGTAAAATTGATACAGGAAAATTTGATAGCAAAATTACAAAAGAATTTAGTAAGACACAAAAAGAGAGTATAGATAAAATAAATAAAATTGTGAAAACTAATAAGATTTTACCAAATTTATATGATTCTCTTAGTAATTATTTAAGCAAAAAACAAGGCATAGATGCTAAATCATTAGAGGAAAATATTAAAAAATGGGCAAAAATAAATTCAATAAATCCTAATGTTGAAAGATATTCTGAAGAACAATCTAAGGAGAAGTCATTTTTAGAAATCGATACAGTTGCATATTTGGCAGAATTCATGATGAGTTTAAGCAAATGTAAACTTGATGTTAAAGATATAACTCTTGATGATGGTGTAAATTTATTTAAAAAATCAGATGAAATAATGATACCGAGCTCAAAAATTATTTATTCTACAAGTGATGAAAATAAAAGAGTGATAATAGTAACAGATAATGCTTATTATTCAGTTTTTTGCGAAGAAAAAGTTGGTGATGAATGGAAATTATTGTATTGGGATGCGGCGGGTGTTTGCGATCCTGATAAATCCTCATGTATACTAGATGATAATTATAAAGAAAAGGTTACTAAAGATAAAAGGTTATTAAATAATATAAACGGCAATTATTTCATTGTTCATGACGGAACTTGTGGGGTTGGTTCTGCAGCGCTAACTATGACATTTCTTAGTGGTAAGAATGTGCAAGAGTTAAAAGAAACAAACCATATTGAATATATTGAAAAATTTGTAAGACAAAATAGCACTCACCAAAATCCGACGCCAGATCCACAAACACGAAGTGCACAAGCGCTATGTTGGCAAAATTATGCTCAAAAAATTAATTAGGATTACTTAATTATGTATCCTTGGCCACGAATAGTTTCAAGAAATTGAGGTTTTTTTGGATTTGATTCTAATTTTTTTCTTAATCTAGTAATTTGCACGTCAATTGTTCTATCATCAATTTCATCGAAACTTTTAGATAATTCTTCTCTACTAACAACTTTACCTTTATTTTTGCACAAAATGTGAAGTATTTTTGATTCGGTTTGTGTTAAATATATAAATTCGCTAGATTTATTAAGTTTGAGATTGGACATGTCAAATATGTAATCTCCAAATTTACAAATATTTTTATTAGCTTCTATTGATTGATTCCTTTTTAAGATATTATTGATCCTAAGTAGTAGCTCTTTAGGTTCGAAAGGTTTGGCAAGATAATCATCTGCACCAGCTTCAAGACCGCTAATCCTATCGCTAAAATCACCTCTTGCTGTTAAGATTATTATAGGAGTTTTAATTATTTTGCTAATTTTAGAAGTAAAAGTAATGCCATCTTCTTGTGGCATCATAACATCAACAATTATTAGATCAAAACTATTATCATTTAGTATTTTGCTAGCCTCATTTGTATTGCCTGAAAGAATTGTGCTGAAGTTATTTTCATCAAGATATTTGCCAAGCAGATTTCTTAGCCTAGTGTCGTCGTCAATAATTAGTACTTTCTTTTTAGGCATGTTAATATTTTTTGACTATTTTATCAATGTTTTTTAGGGTAGTTAATATTTCTTTTAGATCTTGCAATTTGATCATGCAAGGACCGTCTGACGGTGCATTATCTGGATCTTGATGAACTTCCATAAATAGTGCACCAACACCAACACTAACTGCAGATCTGGCAAGAATTTCAACAAATTCTCTTTGACCACCACTTGCATTTCCAAGTCCCCCAGGTTGCTGAACTGAATGAGTAGCGTCAAAAATTACTGGATAACCAGTTTGAGCCATGATTGGCAGTGATCTCATATCGCTTACAAGATTATTATAGCCAAAACATGTACCTCTTTCTGTAAGAAGAATATTTTTATTATTAAAATGTTCTATTTTTTTGATAATATTTCCTACATCCCATGGAGCAACAAATTGCCCCTTTTTAACATTGATAATTTTGTTTGTTTTTGCAGCAGCTGCTAGTAAATCAGTTTGGCGGCATAAAAATGCAGGAATTTGCAAAATATCAACCTCATTTCTATTGGCAAGATATTTGCATTGTTCTTCATTGTGAATATCGGTAAGAATAGGGCAGTTAAGGCGATCTTTTACCTTGGTAAATATTTCAAGAGTTTTATCTATTCCAAGCCCTCTTTTGCTTGAAATAGAGGATCTGTTTGCTTTATCAAAAGATGATTTATAGATAAAATTTATATCTAGTTCCTGACAAATATTACTAATCTGCGTACTGATCATTAGTGAATGATCTAGTGATTCTGTTTGGCATGGTCCTGCAATTAATGCAAATGGAAGATTATTGGCAATTTTAAAATTATTTACCGATATTTCTTGATTCATAACTATCTTTATAATGAAATAATAATTTCAAATATTAGTTATTAATTAATAACAAATCAATTATTTTATGCTAGCAAAGCCAATTAATTTAATGATGGTTTTCATTGTTACCGCTTTTAATCTTATTATATTAGCATTGCCAATAATTGCTATAATATCTCCTTATATTGAATTTGGTCATAATCTTAGCTATATTCAGTTAGATGCCAGACTTTATGAAAGTGCAAAATCTGCGATATTTTTTCTCTTTTTTATGGCTAGCTTATTTATGTTAGTATATTTATTTTTTGATTTTATTTTTGGGTTTTCTGTTAGGACATCAATAAGAGGTTGTGCTGAATATAAAAAAATTAAGGATTATGAATTTCTAGATGATGTTTTTAAGCAAGTTCAAGAAAAATTTAAAAGAAAAGATGTTAAGCTTCTAATTAAAAAATCTGATGAAATTAATGCATTTGCACTTGGTGGTATAAGAACAAGCTATATTGTTATTGCTGAAGGGTTGATAAATCACTACCTTACTAAATCACACAATATGGATGATTTTTTATTAGCTATTAGAAGTGTTATGGGTCATGAAATGTCTCATATTATCAATAAGGATTATTTACCTACTTACTTAATAATTACTAATCAAAAAATTACTAATTTTTTATCAAATTCTATCTATTTTATTTTTACTATTATTGCTAGAGGTGTTGCAAATATACCATATGGTGGAGTACAAACTTCAAGAATGGTTTACGGAACCTATACAATTTTTCATTTTTTGCTTACAGTTTTTAATAGAATTATTGTGTATAATGTTTATGAATTTGTAAGAAGATTTATTTCACGTTCTATTGAATATAGGTGCGATAAGCAATCTTCACAAGCATTTGGCGGCATGAATATGTCTCTTGCACTTTCAATGTTAGGAAAAAGGGGTTATTTTACATTATTTTCAACTCATCCAGCAACTCAATCAAGAATTAATAAAGCTAGCAAAATTGAAGAAAATAATAAATTAATTAAACCTTCATTGATAAATCATATTGCAAATACTACATCTTTTATTTTACTAATCTCTTTATGTATTTACTTTGCAATATTATCTCAAGTAAATCTTATGATAGATGCTTATATTCAAAATCATGAAGAAATAAATAAATATATAGATTATATTATTTCAATAGTTAAAAACTTATTTAATTAAAATTAATAAAAGCTAGATGAAGGATCTTAATAATTTATGCGACTTAATATATGAACAAAAAAGACTCTTTAAAAAGAGTGATTTTCTAAATTATAAAATAGCAGGCAAATTACATAGTATATCTAATCAAGAATTTTATAATAAAACACTATATCTAGCATGTGCATTAAAAGAAATTGGCGTTAAAAAAGGTGATAGGTTGGCTAATTATTCATATCAAAGCCCAAAATGGCTAATTATTGATATGGGGGCAATTTTAGCTTCTATGGTAAGTGTGCCTATATTTAGCAATATATCGACTGATAATTTAATATTTCAGCTAAAGGATTCAGATGCAAAAATTATATATTGTGACAATTTATCTATTATTAATAATGACTATATTCATAAATCAGATTTAGTAATAATATATAGTAATAAAAATGACCCACATAGAAATAAATTCAAATCTAAAAAATTATATTTATTTGATGATCTCCTTGATATAGGCAAGCAAAATTGTAAAAATCATCAATGTGATTTTGTCGATTTATCTCATAATATTAAAAAAGATGATCTTGCTACTATAATATACACTTCAGGAAGTACTGGAGATCCTAAGGGTGTTGAAATTACTCATCAAAATCTTATAACGCAAATTAATACTACTAAAAATTTCTTCCCACTAAGTGAAAATGATATTGCTATTTCATATTTGCCATTGGCTCATATTTTTGAAAGAATGGTAATGATGTATTATATATCTCAAGGAATTAGAATTTATTTTGTTGATGATGTAAAAAATCTTGGTAATTATTTACAGGAATTTAGGCCAACCCTAATGACAACAGTGCCAAGAGTGGTTGAAAAAATCTATTTGGGCATTAATGCCAAAATTAATTCAACAAGTTTCATAAAAAAAATAATTGCTAAAGCAGCAATTAATAGGGCGTTAAATAAGGATGTTAACATAAAAGGTAATATCATAGATAAAATATATGATAAGCTAATATATAAAAAATTACGAAAATTTTTTGGCTCTAATATGAAGATGATAATTTGCGGCGGAGCTATGATATCTGACAATATGGAAAGATTTTATCGCAATATTAAAATAAATATATATCCTGGCTATGGCATGACTGAAACTTCTCCTGTTATTGCTACAAATTGTCCAAAAAATTATCGCTTTCAAACTGTGGGCAAATTATATGATAATGTTGAGGCCAGACTTACTAAAGATAGCGAGCTAGAAATTAGAGGCCCAAATGTTATGAAGGCTTATCATAATAGGGCTGAATTAACTAAAAAAATAATTGATAAAAATGGTTGGCTGAAAACTGGAGATCTAGCTCAAATTGATAAGGATGGATATATTAAATTAATAGGACGAAAAAAAGAACTATTCAAGACCGCATATGCCAAATATGTTACGCCAGTTCCAATTGAGCAAAAAATTATTCAAGAATTAGGATTTTTAATAGGAGCCCAAATCATTGCAGAGTCAAGGCAATATGTTATTGCGCTTTTATTCCCAGATTTTACATTGATACAAAATTACAAAAAAATGCTCTCATATAATGATTCTGACAAAAATTTTATTAATTCAGTTGAGTTAAATCAATATGTATCCAAGAAAATTGATAAAATAAACACTCAATTTGATCGTTGGCAACAAATTAAAAAATTTATTATAATATCAGACGAAATATCAATTGAAACCGGAGAAATTACACCATCAATGAAGTTAAAAAGAGCTATTATTGAGCAAAAATACTCAAAAATTATTGATGATATATATAATGAGTAGCTTGATTGCTATTTAAAGTGAATCTCAATATTAGTTTAATGAGCGATTATCATGAATTACAATTATGCATATTTAGTTGATTAAAAACCTGCTGATCAACTTCTAGGTAATTCTTTAACTGCTCCTTCATTTTTAACTTGTTCTGCATGAGTAATACTTATTTTTTTTGCATACGGGCTTTGAGATAAATTCACTTTGTCCTCAGGATGCTTTCTTTTTCCTAATATACTAGTAGCGCAATTAACAGGGTTTTGAGATTGTTGACCGAAAGCTTCATCTTGTTCACTTTCGCCTTGACTAGTAGCGCAATTAACAGGGTTTTGAGATCTTAGATTTAAATCACTATCCTGTTCATGTTAAAAAAATTATGTATTATAATAATACATATTTATATAATAGAGTTATAACTAAATTGATTATCAAAATTATTTCAGCAAAATATCAATGCCAGGAAGTCTGTAATTTTCAAGCCACTCTAGAAAAGCTCCTCCTGCAGTGGATATATAAGAAAAAGAGTCAGATAAATTTGCCTTGTTGATAGCAGAAACTGAATCTCCACCTCCAGCTACAGAAATTAGATTGTTATTTTTGGTTAAATTAGCAATTATTTGCGCTATTTTATTAGTGCCACTATCAAATGGTTTAATTTCAAATGCTCCAACTGGCCCATTCCATAAGAGGGTTGAGTAATTTCTTAATTCTTGATTTAATAGATCAAGAGAATTAATGCCAATATCTGCTATTATGTCATCATCTTGAATTTGATCTAAAGTTACATTTTGATATTGTGCATTTGGCGCTAAGCTTTTTGTAGTTATGACATCCTGTGGTAATATTATCTTACAATTATTTTTTTTGGCATTTTCTAAGGCATCTATGGCGGTTTGCTTGAAATCTTTTTCGCATAAAGATTTTCCTATATTATAGCCTTGTGCAAAATAAAAGCTATTTGCCATTGCGCCACCTATTAAGATTGCATCTACTTTTGAGCTAAGATTATTTATTAATTTGATCTTGGTTGATATTTTAGCTCCTCCAATAATTGCAATCATTGNCTTTTTGGCATTGTAAAGAAGTTGGTCAAGATTTTCTAGTTCTTTTTGCATTAATAATCCAGCGCAGCTTTTTAAGTAATTTGGTATGCCAACAATTGAGGCATGAGATCTGTGAGAGCATGCAAATGCGTCATTAACATAGATATTGCCTAGCTGAGAAATTTTTTGAGCAAATTCTGCTGAATTATTTTCCTCTTGTGCATAAAATCTAAGATTTTCTAATAGAATTATTTCGCCAGAATTGCAATTTGAGACTGCCTCCATAGCATTATTGCCAATTATATCATCAATAAAGCTTTGTTTAATATCGCTCAGTAGCTCCTGTAACGGAGTGATAATATTTTTTAAAGATAGATCTTTATTATTAACTCCTTTTGGCCTACCAAAGTGAGATATCAGAATAACTTTGGCATTATTTTTTACAAGATATTTAAGTGTTGGAATTACTGCTTTGAGTCTGGTATTATCAGTAACAATATTTTTAGTTATTGGCACATTAAGATCTGCTCTTACAATAACATTTTTATTAGTAACAACGCAATCTATTAATTTATTATATTTCATTTTAATATTAATTGCAATTTTTCTGATTTATTAGCCTTAATGCATTTAGCTTGATAAATCCCTGGGCATCTCTTTGATCATAGACATTATCTTCTTCAAATGTGACGTGGTTTATTGAATATAGTGTTTTTTTAGAATTGCGACCAACAACCATAATATTGCCTTTATATAGTTCTAAGGTAACATCTCCCTCAACATTTTCTTGAGATTTGTCAATTAGAGCTTGAAGCATTTTTCTTTCACTAGAAAACCAGAAGCCATTATATATTAATTTGGCATATTTTGGCATTATTTCATCTTTAAGATGCATTGCTTCTCTATCTAGAGTAATAGATTCAATAGCTCTGTGAGCAGCAAGAAGTATGGTACCTCCAGGTGTTTCATAGATACCTCGTGACTTCATGCCAACAAATCTATTTTCAACAATATCTAATCTACCAATAGCATTTTTAGAACCATATTTATTAAGCTCTTCTAGTAGGTTGGCAGGTGATAATTTTTGATTATTAATAGCAATTGGGTCACCATTTTTAAAAGAGATTGTTATTGTTGTAACTTTGTCAGGGGCATCTTTTGGGTTGCAAATTCTTTGATATACATATTCCGGAGCTTTTTGAGATGGGTCTTCAAGTATTTTACCTTCACTTGAGGTGTGAAGTAGATTAGCATCAACAGAATAGGGGGCTTCTCCCATTTTATCCTTAGGCACAGGGATTTGATGGTTTTGAGCATATTCTATTAATTTGGTTCTAGAATTAAGATCCCACTGACGCCAAGGAGCAATGATATTAATATCTGGATTATTTGCGTAATATCCAAGCTCAAATCTAACTTGATCATTACCCTTGCCAGTAGCGCCATGAGCAACGCTGCAAGCATTAACTTCTTTGGCTATTTCAATTTGTCTTTTAGCAATTAATGGCCTTGCAATTGATGTGCCAAGAAGATAATTGCCTTCATAGATTGTATTGGCTCTAAACATAGGAAATACATAGTCTCTGACAAATTCTTCACGCAGATCTTCAATGAAAATTTCCTTTACCCCAAGATTTTGAGCCTTTTTTTTGGCTATTTCTAACTCATCTCCTTGACCTAAATCAGCAGTAAATGTTACTACCTCGCATTTATATTGCTCTTGAAGCCATTTTAAGATAACTGATGTATCAAGACCACCAGAATAGGCTAGAACAATTTTGTTAATTTTTTTCATAAATAGAGTTTATATGGTTTCTTGACTTGAATAATTATTGTTATAAAACAATTTATGGTTAAATTTATATAATTTAGCCTATATTCATATGTTATGTAAAAATTATGCTAATATATATTGATTATATTTTAGCTTTATTACATTTTATGATTAGGTTAAAATATTACAACCTTAAATATTCATAATCAACTATGCAAATCAAAGAAATAAATTCTCGTGAAGACATTGAAAAATCATACAAAATATTGAGTCAAATATATGATAATTTAAATAATGAAACTTATGTTGATGATGTACTTAATATGATGCAAAGAGGTTATAAAATGGCGCATGTAATTGAAGATGAAGATATTGACAATGGCAGATCAATTGGCGTTATTGGTGTTAGAATTACAAGAAAATTAATGACAGGCAAGACGTTAGAAATTGAAGATTTTATGATTGATAGAAAAAAAAGAGGTATTGGTGTTGGTAAAATGCTTTTAAGGTGGGCTGAGTGGCAGGCAGCAGTATTTAAATGCCAAAATATAACATCAGTACTTGAGTCAAAAAGAGAGGAATCACAAAGAATATTTTCAAGAGAGGGTCTTAATATACAGGGTGTTTTATTTGGTAAAGAGTCAAGCTAGCTATTTGGTCATATTTGATGCTATATAAATTTAATTATAATAAAAATTCAAAAATTACTAAATTATTTCGATGCTATATTGCAATACCATTTAGAATTTTTCGTATTTCTGCTTCTGATTTAGTTAGGGAAGATGGTATAGAGCATGCCGGGTATTTAGCTTTTTTATTTATATTATCACTTTTTCCTTTTCTAATCTTCCTAATTAGTATTATTGGTTTATTTGGTGGTTCACAAGATGGAGTTAGAATTATTCAAGATGTATTATTAACAATGCCCAAAGAAATGAGCAAAGCATTATATCCAAGAATTAATGAAATTACCTCAGGACCAGGTCAAAGTTTCTTAACAATTGCAATTATTGGTGTAATATGGACTGCATCCTCTTCAGTTGAGGGTTGTAGAACAGTACTTAATAGGGCATATAGAGTTAGCTTTCCTCCTCCTTATATGAAAAGAAGATTAATTAGTATAATACAGTTTTTCCTGCTAACTTTTTCATTTAATTTGGCTATGATACTATTTATTATAATGCCTAAAATTCTTGCTATAATTAAAAGTTTTTTACCCTTTTATATAAATTTCGAATCAGTATTTTTTAGCTTTAGTAAATTAGCTATATACACTATATTATTTGCAACTACAACATTATTATATTATATATTACCAAATGCAAAGCAAAAAATTACCCAAACATTTCCAGGTGCGATATTAACAGTTATTTTATGGACAATATTACAAAAAATATTTATTTTTTATATTAGTAATTTTGATCAGGTTAATTATGTATATGGCTCTTTAGCTGGTATTATAATTTCATTGATGTTTTTTTATTTAGTTAGTTTAGTCTTTATATTAGGGGCTGAATTTAATTATCACTTCCACAGAGTTTATTATGTATTATTAAAAAAATATGAAGATTAGAATATATATATCACTAAAAAAGGGTGTATTAGACACTCAAGGTAAAGCAATTGAAAATTTATTAGTCAAAAATTTTGATTATAATCAAATTTCTAATGTATCTCAAGGTAAATTTATAGATATAAATATTGACGAAAATGACAAGGATAATATAAAAGAAACAGTCGATGAAATATGCGATAAATTCTTAGTTAATAAAGTAATAGAAGATTATAATTTTGAGATAATATCATGAAAGCAGCAATAATTACTTTTCCGGGATCTAATTGCGATAGAGATAGTGCAGATGCTGTTAAAAAGGTAGGTGGCACGGTAAAAAACATCTGGTATAATGATACTTATATTGAAGATGATATAGATCTAATTATATTGCCGGGAGGGTTTTCATATGGAGATTATTTAAGATCTGGAGCTTTGGCTAGTGTTGCTCCTATTATCAGTGAAGTTAAGAGACATGCAATTAGAGGTGTTAATATAATTGGTATTTGTAATGGTTTTCAAATTTTAACTGAAATTGGATTACTTAAAGGCGCATTAATTAGAAATAAAAATCTTAAATTTATTTGCAAGCAAGTATCTCTTAAAGTGTGTAACAATAATTCTTTATTTACTTCTTCCTATCAAAAAAACCAAATTATTAAAATACCCATAGCTAATATGGATGGTAACTATTTTGCCAATAGTGAAATATTAAAAGAATTGCAGGATAATAATAATATTGCACTTAAATATTGTAGTGAACAAGCAATTGAAGATGAAGATTCAAATCCAAATGGTTCAATTGATAATATAGCAGCAATATTTGATAATAGTAAAAAAATACTTGGCATGATGCCTCATCCAGAAAGAGCAATTGGCTTCAATGATTATGGTAGCGATGGAATTGAAATATTTAATAATATATAATATAAAGTTTTTCGCTCTGTTGTTAAGAAATTAACTTATGGCCAAGTTTTCGTAAAGTATCTCTTAAATTTGGATCATCAATATTTGTAATATTATGCTCAACTTTTCTTTTAACATCTTCGCTAATTAAATTATTATCATTATCATGAATTAGATCTTGTGGCTGATTAATTATTGAAATATCAGCAATATCAATTGATAGAGTTTGCTTTATTTTCTCAATTATAATATCTATATTATTTCTTAGAAAAAAAGTCATTGCCGAATTATAAGATATTATTGTTAATTTCAATTGATTCGATCTAGATGCTATAGACATTAATTTGCAATAATTTACATATTTAGTACCAATTATATCATTCCAATTTCTTGCGATTAAATTGATGGCATTAAGCTTCTTACTTTGTGATTTAGATATTGGCTTAATAAGATTTGTAATAGTTTGATCAACAGTTTTAAGGCCGCTAAATTTTCTCGTCATAATGATCTAATATTTTACATTTTTTTATAAAAATGCTAGGATAATGTTTTTGAATGCTTTTTTTAGCATTTTCTAGATCATTTTTATTACTAAAAATAGCAAAAAAAGTTGAACCAGATCCACTCATTTTCAATTTTACAGGATTTAATTTTAAGATGTAGTTTTTTATTTCCAAAATCAGAGGATAATAATTTAGTACAATATTTTCAAGATCATTATCAAAGTTAATTAATATTTCTAATTGATCAGTGTCATTTATAATATTATCTGGGGTTTTACTAGAGAATTTACTATTATATAAGTTAAATATTTTGCTAGTAGCTATATTGATATTTGGATAAATGATTAATATATCTTGTTTGATATTTTTTTGATAATCACAAGCAATATGACCAATATCTCTAATTATTGACGATTTATCTGCTAAGAAAAATGCAATATCTGAACCAAATTTAAAAGATAATGCATGTAGTTCTTCTTCGCTAATTTGTAAATTAAATTGATTATTAATAAATTTGATAAATGTTGCAGCATTACTAGAGGCGCCACCAAGTCCAGAGCCAAGAGGTATATTCTTATTAATCAATATATCAAAGTCATAATTTATATTATAATTATTAACAAAATATCTATGAATATTTGTCAATATATTATTTGAATTTATGTCAGCAATATCTAAATCAGAAGATATTCTCAGTTTTATTTGCGACTTATTATTGGTTTTGGATATGTTTATTTCAAGATAATCATATAAATCAATAAAAGACAAAATAGATTCTATCTCATGATAATTATTTTTATATTGAGAAATTATTTTTAAATATAAATTTATTTTGGCTGGACAAGATAATCTAAATTTCAAGGATATTATAATTTATTTAATGTCTAATATTAACAAGAAGTTATTATTTTTTCTTCTAATAACTAGCATTAGCTTTTCATTATATTTTTTTGCATTTTTTATAACTTCTTTTATATTATCGATATTATTTATTTTGGTTTGATTGGCACTAATAATTAAATCTCCTTTTTTAACACCCCTTAGTTCAGCAATTGAGTTTTTAGTGATATTGGTTATTAAAATTGCTGCAATATTTTGAGCAATATTGAGATGCTTTTTATGATCATTACTTAAATTAGTAACAGATATATCTAAAAAATTATAAATATTATCAGTATTTTCATCTATAATAATGTCATTATTGGTAACTTTACCAGCTAGTGTTGAAACAAGAACTTTAATATTTTTTAATTGACCTTGTCTAATAATTTCAAAATTTGCATATTTATTAATTTTGTGACTCGATATAATTTTAGGAAGCTTTTTCATATTATCAATTTCGATATCGTTAATTTTAAGAACTACATCTGATGGGATAATACCAGCTATATCAGCAGGACCATTTTTAGTTACATCATTAATAAATGCACCATTTGTTGAATCAAGATTCATTGCCTCGGCAATTTCACTTGATACATCTCTAACAACAACACCTATCCATCCTCTTGTAACTTGACCTGTATTTTTAAGTTGGCTAACAATATTTTTTACTATATCAGACGGAATTGCAAATCCTAGACCAACATTACCACCTGTTGGTGATAAAATAGTATTATTAACCCCAATTATCTCTCCATAAATATTAAACATTGGGCCACCAGAATTACCATTATTAATTGCAGCATCTGTTTGGATAAATTCTTGGATTTGGCCATTTTTAAGACTGCGACTTATTGCAGAAATAATACCTGTTGATACAGAATTTCCAATTCCAAATGGGTTGCCAACTATTAATACCCAATCTCCTATTTTGGCAGTTGATGAGCTACCAAATTTAGCAGCTAATAGATTATTTTCTTCTATTTTTAACAGCGCAATATCAGTTTTAGAATCAATAGCAATTATATTGGCTATATATGATTTATCATTACTTAATGTAACAGTTATATCTCTGAAATTTTCAACAACGTGGCTACTAGTTATAATGTAACCGTCACTTCTATAAATAAAACCCGATCCAATGGATGAATTAATATCCTTATTTTGAGAGTTATTTGTGGCATTAATTTTAACAATAGTGGGCAATATATTATCAATTGAGGTTGATAAATTTGAAATATTTGCGCTTTTTACAAGCGATAATTTAGGGATTTGGTAATTAAAATTATATTTTATGATATTGCTATGCGAAATATTGTCATGAGCATATGTATAATTAAGTGGCAAAAATAAGAAAAATGCTAATAATATTCTATAAATTACCATTACCAAAATATTTAAAGAACTCGCCATTAGGAGAAATTACAAAATTGGTATTTTCTTTGACAAAAGACTTTTCATAGGCTTTCATAGATCTGTAGAAATCTGCAAAATCTGGATCAAGGGAATAACCATTTGCATAGATTCTATTAGCCTTTGCTTCGCCTTCACCACGAGTGAGATTAGATTTTTTTTCGGCATGTGCAAGTATTATTGTTCTGTCTTTATCTGCCTTGGCGCGTATTTTATCAGCCTCTTCTGCACCTTGAGCCCTAATCTCTCTGGCTTCTTTTTCTCTTTCAGCCCTCATTCTAGCAAAAATTGAGTCCGAGTTCTCTTTAGGTAAATCTGATCTCATAATTCTAACATCAACAATATCAATACCATATATTTTAGCTTCTTTATTAACAACATCCTTAATTTTTGTCATAATATCGCCGCGATTTTCAGTTAAAAGCTGGTTAAGCTTAAACTCGCCAATAATTTTTCTAAGACTTGAATCTAGAACTGCAGAAAGTTTTGAAGAGACTCCATAAACACTCCTAACGGTTTTATAGAATTTTAAAGGATCTTGTATCTTATATTTAGTAAAAGCGTTGATTATTATTCTTTTTTGATCATTGGCAATTAATTCTTGATCAGTAATGCTTAAATCAAGAATTCTTTTATCAAAATATATTAAATTTTGAATAAAGGGGATTTTAAAATGTAGCCCCGGATCTTTTACTACTGTAATTGGCTCACCAAATTGAACAATAAGCACCTGCTGTCTTTGATCAACTTTATATGCAGTGCTTAAAAATGTAATAAATAAAATTGTTATTAATATTAATATATTTCTTATTTTCTTATCCATAATTATTGTGTAATTTTGTTAGCTTTGTTATTTAAAGGAAGATACGGAACAACACCCGACTTAGATGCATTACCATCTATTATTATTTTGTCGATATCAGAATATAGTCTTTCCATTGTTTCAAGATATATTCTCTTTTTAGTAACTCTCTTGGCTCTTTTATATTGTTTAAAAACTTGCATATATCTGCCTATTTCACCTTCTGCCTTAGCAATAACTTCTTGCTTATATGCATTAGCTTCTTCGATCATTTTTGCTGCCTTACCCTTAGCTCTTGGAATGATATCATTTGAATATGACTCGGCTTTATTTATAACTTCTCTATTATTAGCTCTTGCAGTTTGTACATCTCTGTAAGAATCAATAACTTGAGATGGTGGGTCGACTCTTCTAAGTTGCACAAGAGCAATTTGAACTCCAGCACCATAAGAATCTAAAATTTGTTGTAATAATGTTTTAGTTTGGTCTTCAATTCTTTTTTTACCTTCTGCTAGCGCATCTGAAATTGGAGTTCTGGCTATTATTTCTCTTATAGCACTTTCGGAAGCCTTTCTTATTGTAGATGTTTGATCGGAGATATTGAATATAAAATTTTGAATATCTGATATTTGCCATTGTATTTGAAATTCAATATCAACAATATTTTCATCTCCTGTAAGCATCAAGCTTTCAGCATCAAGATTTCTATTTGAGTAATTTCTTCTATTAGTGCTACTAAATCCAAATTCTTCAGTATTAACATTAGTTACGCTAAGCTTTATTACTTGGCCAATAGGATAGGGTATATGGTAATCAAGCCCAGGTGTGGATGATGAGTGATATTTGCCAAAATATAAAATAACAGCTTCTTCATCTGGTTCAACTTTGTAAAAACCGGTACTTAACCATAATAATATTAGCCCAAGAAAAACAAGACCAGTAATTTTCTTTTTATCAGTATTATTAAAGCTATTTTTCTTTTTACTTTTTTTGTTATTATTACCGCCGCTAGAGCCGTCTTTAAACGCATCTTGCATTATTTTTTTGATGAAGTCTTCACCCTTTTTTATAACATCGTCAATTTCATTGCTTTTTTTATCTTTATCTTTGTTATTGTCCCACGAACCCCAAGGACCTTGGTTGGTAAAAATTTTTCCAAACATTATTATTGGTTTTTAAATTATTAAAATAATATTATTATTTGTAATTCTAATAAAAATTATTTCAATATGAAATTTAATGATGGTAAAAAATTAAGCGATTTTACAAATAATGTATCAAAAATAAAGCCAAAAGGTATTAAAAAAATTATAACAATTTCTTCAGCTAAGGGTGGTGTTGGTAAATCTACAATATCTTGCAATTTATCTCATATTTTATCTGATATGGGGTTAAATATTGCCTTAATTGATGCAGATATTTATGGGCCTTCAATTCCTGAATTGATGAATATCTCTAATAAACCTAAATTAGTTGATAATCAATTTATCCCTATTTTATCTAATAAAATTAAATGTATGTCAATTGGCATGATAATTGATAGTAATGTCGCCGGATTATGGCGTGGCCCTATGATTAATAAAATTTTACATCAATTAATAACTGCTGTTAACTGGCATTTCGATAATAATGAAGTAGATATTATGATAATTGATATGCCTCCTGGTACAGGAGATATTTACTTAAGTTTACTGCAAAATTTTGATATTGATGGCTCGATTTTAGTTTCTACGCCGCAAAATCTTTCTATTATTGATGTTGTAAGATCTATTGATTGTTTTAAAAAGCTCAATATTGACATTATCGGAGTGATACAAAATATGTCATATCTTGATATTAATGGCAAAAAAAATTACATCTTTGGCAAGGATGCAGTATTATCAATGTGTAAAAAATATAAGCTTAATTTTTTGGCAGATTTGCCTATTGAACCAGAATTAACAAATATAATGCAATCTAACAAAA
>JAHXBS010000034.1 GCA_020054685.1 Rickettsiales bacterium
AAGATTAACAGGTAAGATAGATCTTACTGATAGTGATTTTGATTTTTAATATTGTAATTTTTTAAATATGAGTAAAAAACTTTACAAAATATTTTCTGTGATAGCTTTGTTCTTTTTTTCTTTAAACGCTAACGCAGATCAAAATTTGGAATTAAAAAATTGGCAAACTTCACTAAAATTAGGTGTTTCTAGCGAGGTTATAGGGTTTGATACTCCGGCAGCTAATTCAATTTTAGAATGGAATTCCGACACTATTGACATTGGGCTGGATCTTAAATTTAATGTATCTGATAAAATATTTAGTGAATTAGAATATAGTTACCGCAAAATTAAAGGTGGTAGCTCTATAGATGATGATATAACCAATGGATATGGATTTTATTCTTCCCATGGTGTTGATGGAATAACAAATGACTATAAATTAAATTTTGGTTATAAAGTTTATGATCCAGGGATGTTGTCATTATTTATTACGACCGGCGGCTTTTATAAAGACGCAAAAGTTACTTCAACAGATGGTGTAGCGAATTATAAATATAGTTTTGAAGGATATAGCAACCAAACTAATTCTAAATATTATGGCGCAATGCTTGGACTCAAGCTAGAGTCCAAAACAACAAATACCAAAAGTTTTATACAAACTGATTTTTTGATACCATTGCGCTATGAAGGGGATCAAATTTGGTACAAAAGAGTTCCAGTTTTGCACTGGAGTTTGCGTAATAATAAAAATATAAGTGGTGATTATGGCTTCAGAATTAAAGCTGAACATGGTTATAAAATTAAGAATTAATTTATCAAATATGTAAAACTATATACTTATTATGAAGAGATAGAATTTGATGGCTTAACGGAGAGTGAGCCAGATTGGATAGTTAAAGGGGGATCTCCTGATTCTATTGTTGAAGGAAATGCGCAATATAAATCTTTTGGCGCTGGTATTGCCTTAGAATTTTAATTTTTTTTGAGGCTGGATTCTATTTTTTGTAATTTTAATTACTTTAAATGCGTGTTTTGAGGTTAATAGTTAGCTTTAAATGGTTTTATTTATAGTTATTTATCAATCTTCCTGCCAAGGCATCTAACTCAAATTTGGAGTAAATTATATCATAATGTAAATTAATTACCTCAATTTTTGATTGATATAAATTTTGCTTGGCTTCTAATAGTTCAATTATGGATTTTGTTCCAAGCTTCTCCTCTTTTTTAAGAGTAAATAAATAGACCTCATTTGCTTTTTCTAATTCTTTGGCAGATTTATAGCTTGTCTTAAGGTTTTGATTTTTGTTGCTATATTCTATAATGGAATTATAAATTTGTTTTTTTACAGCTTCAAAATTATATTGCTCCTTTCTTTTGATATTTCTTGTAGATGATATATTAATATAATTTTGCCCAGAATTAAATATTGGCACAGTAACATTTAGATAAATGCTGGTATCTCTTTCTTTTTGATTATTTAAATATATAGAATTTTTTTTCTCACTTACTTCAAAATTGAGATTTACTTGTGGCATAATTGATGATTTAGATTCTCTTGCATTATATTTTGCGGCATTATAGCCATATTTAGCAGCTTTAATTTCTGGGTTATTTTTAAGAGCAGATCTGAATAAATCTTCTATTCCTTCTATTTCTTTATTTTTTATATTTACTTCTTTTAAATTTTTTATTTCAGGTAAATCTAATCCAGTATGTCTGCTAAGACTTGCATTGGCTAAAGATAAGCTATTTAAATGTGATATATGATCATTTTTTGCCTTAATAAAGTCTGCCTTAGCTTTGGCAATTTCTGCTTTTGTTGCATCTTTTGCTTTAAATTTTTTACCAATATAGTTAAAAAGATTCTTTTGGGACTTTAAATTATCTTCACCAATAATTGATAATCTTTTATATTTTATAACTTCAAGATATGCCCTTATTACATTTAAAGAAATTTGCTGTAATTTTGAATCCTTGATTGCTTTTTCTTTTTTTAAAATATTGTTAGCTTCTTTTAATTCGTTAACAGATCCAAAGCCGTTAAATAAATTCTGAGATGCGCTAAAAGTTTTAGAATCAATGTTATTATTAAATCTTTGATCGCTTCCTATTTTTGTTTTACTTGAGCCATTATTTATAGTTGCAGAAATTTGCGGCAAAAATCCTCCAAGAGCTTTTAGTTTTTCTGATTTAGCTGCTTTATATGAATATTCCTGAGATTTTACTTCAAAATTATTTTCTTTTGCAGATTTTATACAATCTTCTAAAGACAGGGCAAAAGAGTCGGCAATATTGATTTGAATGGCAATAAATATTATTATTAAAATTATTTTCATTATAGATAAATTATAAATTTATGTTGGTAAATCCTAAAATGATTATTAATTATTTTTTAACGGATTTACTCTTCTCTAAATGCTCTTCTCATTGAGATGGTTATTGGGTCAAACAAATATTTTAAGAAAGTTCTTGAGCCAGTTACTATATATGACTCAACTGGCATGCCAGGATAAAGTCTTACATTGTGCGTTAATTTTGACAGCTGTTTATCATTAATTTTAATTCTTGCAACAAAAAATGACAAGCCACTTTGCTGATCTTCGAAAGAATCGGCAGAAACATTAGTGACTTTACCTACAAGCATTGGAACAGCTTTGTTTTTATATGCAGATAATCTTACCTTTGAATCAAGGCCAATAGTTACCACATCAATATCGGGTGGATTAACTCAAAACTCTACTATTAATTCTTCAGCTTGCGGTATTATTTCAAGAATCTCGGCACCTGGCGATATTACGCCACCTTTAGTATGGTATTTTAAATTATTAATTATTCCTGATACAGGCGCTGTTATTAACGTTCTGGTTAGAACATCGCTTGAAGCGCGTATTCTTTCTTTTAAGTCAGCGATTTTTGTTTGAACTTCTTGCAGTTCTTTTAAAATTTCATTTAAGTTTTCTGTTTTGATATTAGCAATTTCGAGCTCAGTTTCACTAATTGCTTGACTTACTTTTGAAATATTAGCTTCATATTGTCCTTTATTTCCTTCTAATTCTACTCTTTTCTTTTTAAGTTCTAAATATCTACTTCTTGAAATAATGCCATCTTTGTAAAGTTGATCTAGGGACTTTGATTCTTCTGATAGCATGATGATTCTTTGTGTAGCTGATTTTTCTTGGGCTTTTAATCCGTTAATTTCATCTTTGAGTTGCTCTTTTTTTTGGTTTAAAATATCAATTCGCTCTGAAAGAGATTTTTTTCTTATGTTAAATAGCTCTAATTCACCATCTAATATTTTTATAAATTTTTGATCTTGGTTATATTCTTGTGAGATTTCTAAAAAATCTATTTCTTTTTTATTGTCGCGTTCATTCATTAATCTGATCTTAGTAGCTTTTAGAACAAATAATTGTTTAGTTAATGATTCTTGATTTGCTTTTGCTGATGTTTCGCTGAGTCGAATCAGACTATCTCCTGCATTTACTTTATCTCCGCTTTTTATATAAATTTCTTCGATTATTCCACCCTCTAAATGCTGAATAATTTTTTTATTGGAATCAACAACTATTTTGCCACCAGCAATAGCAGTGCTATATATTTCAGCTGTAGATCCCCAAATTATAAAACTCCCAAAAAGCAAAATAGTTGCCCACATGCCTATAATTATTGGTTTTCTAGCAATATTTAGTGATTCTTCTTCAAATTTTTTATTAAGGAGTAATTTTGCTTCAACTTTGAATTTTTGTTTTATTTTTTTGAAGTTATTATTCTTTTTACTTATTTCATCTTTTCTGAAAATTTTATTATTTTTTAAATTTTTAGAGTAGCTTTGAAAATTTTTTAATTTTTTAACCAAAGTTAAGGCAAGATTAGCTATTTCTTTTTTTAAATGTTTTATAAGTCTTTTTGTTAGTCTTTTGGCTTTATTTGATTCTTTTTTAAAACTCATTTCTCTTAATTATTCATTGCTTGCAATTTCTTTAATACTTCATCTCTTGGACCAAATATTTTAGCCTCACCACTATGAATTACTAAAATTTTATCAACTGCTTGTAATATATTTTGTCTATGAGATATAATTATCGTTGTTATTTTTTGTTTTTTGGCCTGTTTTAAAGTCATGGCCAGAGCGACTTCACCTTCATGGTCTAGATTTGAGTTAGGCTCATCTAATATTACTAATTTTGGTAATCCATAAAAAGCTCTAGCAAGTCCAATTCTTTGCCTTTGACCTGCTGATATTTTTGTGCCCCATGCTCCAATATCAGTTTCGTAAGATTTAGGTAGATTTATAATTATATTATGAATATGAGCAAGTTGCGCAGCTTTAATTATATCTTGATCCTTTGCTTTTTTATCCATTCTGGCGATATTTTGTTTTATAGTGCCATTAAATAATTCTATATCTTGAGGCAAATAGCCAACATATTTGCTAATTTCTTCTTGTTTCCAGCTTAGAATATCTGCATTATCTAGCCTGACTGTTCCTAGGGTTGGTTTATAGATTCCTGCTATTAATTTAGCTAAGGTTGATTTTCCTGCTGCTGTTGGGCCAATTACCGCAATTATTTCTCCTGGATTAATGGTGATATTGATTCCTTTAATTATTGGTTTTTTAGCTTTTGGAAGATTAAATGCTAATTCTTGGATTGTTAACTTGCCAATTGGCTCTGGCAAGCTTATTAAATCTAATTCTTGGCTATTATCATTTGTAAGAATTTTTAATCTATCATAAGATTTTTTCGAGTTTAGTAGATTTTTCAAAATATTTATGGCCGCGTCAAATGGTATAAGAGCTTTGCTTGATAATATTGAAATTGCAATTATTCCACCAGGACTCATTTTGTTAGTTAATGTAAGAACTGCACCGACTGCTATTAAAACAATATAAATCATTGCTCTAAAGAATTTGGTAAAGTTGGTAATTATGCTAGATTTAAAAGCAAGCTTGCCTTGAAGTTTAGTAAGTTTTTTGTTAATTTCCTGCCAGTTTGCAATAAGAGTGTCTTTCATGGCCATTGCCTCAATTACTTCCGTATTTCTATTTATGATTTCTAATTCCTTGATTGAATCGATATTCATATTATTGATTTTTTCTGTTTCTTTTTTGGTTAAAGCATTATTTAGCCAGGCAAGAAACAGAAGAATTAGTGCGCCACCCATTACAATAATAGCTGGAATTGGGTGTATAAAAAATATAGCTATAATATAGATTAATGACCAAGGGGCATCGATTGTAGTAATTAATGTTGGGCTGGTTATAAAATTTCTTATTACAGATAAGTCTTTGATATTTTGTGGCACTGAGTTTTTTGAATTATCTGCTTTAAGTGATGTTAGCGATAGGTCAATAAAAAGAGAGGATAGTTTCTGATCCAGATATTTGCTAATATGAGAAGTTATTGTTGATCTTATTGCCTGAACAAAATGCAGGATAATTGAAAAAATTACAATTATAATTGTTAGTGCTATTAATGTTTCAATACTGCCACTAGATAGAACTCTATCAAAAACTTCTAATGAGTAAATTGAGGTCGCAATGGTTAGGAAACTGACGATGAATCCAAAAAAGACAATATAGTTAAATGCTCTTTTGCAGGTCTTTAATGCCTGATCTATTTTGTTATCTTCTGCTTTCATTAGCTTTAGTGGTTATTTGCTAAAAATAAAATTGCAATCCTATTGTTAAATTTCTTAAGTTAGCCTCGGTTTTTTTAATATTTGAAGAATTGCTTGAATTAACTCTAAGCCTATATCCCATAAAGTCTAGCTTAAATTTTAGGTTATTATTGATTTTATAAGATGCCCCAGTGCCAATAAATGCTGATCCTTTGGAGTAATTTTTGGAGATAGTGTTTAATATATATTCAAACTCAGTAATTAAATATCCGCTACTTAAATAAATTCCAAATTTATCATAACCATAACCAAAAGAGAAATTTGCTCCATAATTATAATCAATTTTATCGCCAAAATAATTTGCAAAAACGCCAACTTCATTAAAAAAATAATCTTTATTATTTTCAAACAACACATTATCTATTATTTTAAAATCCTTTGCAGCTGATAAGCCAAATCCAAATTGGTTTTCGCTAAAAACTTTTTTCTGCGATAACGATCCTTCTTCTATAGAGGTAAAGGAGGCAAAAGAGCTTTGAAAAACAAAAAAACAAAATAATGCTGTTAATGTAATTAGATTTTTCATATTTTTAACATAATTCCTACTTCAACAAAAATGTAATTTTTTTAAAAAAAGAACATTAGGTCAATAATTGAATTTATCAAGAGACTGTTTTTAAATAATCTAGTTTATTTTTCAAAAATCTGATCAATCATGTGCGTATAAAAGCAATTATAAATTTGCTAGATAAATTTATTATAAAATATTTTACCTAAACAAAATCCTTATCTTTTGATCTTTTGATTCTTTTTCTTTCATTGCTATCAAGGGCTTTTTTGCGAAGTCTTAGTGATTTTGGGGTCACTTCTACCAATTCGTCGCTATCAATATAGGTGATCATTTCTTCAAGATTCATTAATTTTGGAGGTGATAATCTGATAGCTTCATCTGTTCCAGAGGCTCTGATATTTGTTAGCTGCTTGCCTTTAAGAACGTTAACTTCAAGGTCGCCTTGCTTGGCGTTTTCTCCAACTATCATGCCGGCATATATTTTTTGCTGTAGCTTAACAAATAAGATGCCGCGATCGTGAAGGTTATATAAAGCAAATGCTACTGCTTCTCCAGGATCAGTGGCAATAAGAGCGCCATTTCTTTTATTGTTAAGTTCGCCCTTATAAGGAGCGTAGCAATTAAATATTCTGTTCAAAACACCGCTACCCTTAGTATCAGTAAGAAACTCACTTTGATAGCCAATTAACCCTCTAGATGGAATATTGAATATTATTCTAGTTTTGCCGCCAGATGAAGGTTTCATTTCAACTAATTCGCCTTTGCGACTTGATAGCTTTTCAACAACGCTTCCACTATGTTCATCATCAACATCAACAACTACCTCTTCAATTGGTTCTAATATTTGATTATTTTCATCTTTTTTGAATAATACTTTTGGCCTAGATACTGATAATTCAAAACCTTCTCGACGCATATTTTCAATTAAAACACCAAGCTGCAATTCGCCTCGGCCTCCAACTTCAAATGAGTCGCTATTTTGCGATTCTTTGATAGAAATGGCAACATTAGTTTCAGCCTCGCTATATAAGCGGTCACGAATCATACGAGATGTAACTTTAGAACCTTCACTGCCTGCTAAAGGTGAGTCATTAACTGCAATGGTAATAGACATTGTGGGTGGATCAATTGGTGTTGATTTAATAGCTTCATTAACTGACATATCGCATAAAGTATCAGAAACTGATGCTTTTTCTAGGCCAGCTATTGATACAATATCACCAGCCATTGCCTCATCAACCGGAATTTTTTCAACACCACGAAAGACATGTAGTTTTGTTAATCTGCCTTGTTCAACGACCTTATTTTCAAGATTTAGTGCTTTAAAGCTCATAAGATTTTTAGCTTTTCCTGAATATATTCTGCCAGTTAGCATTCTGCCAAAATATGAATTATGATCTAGAAGGGTTGCAAGCATAGAAAAGGGTGCATCAAGATCAAATTTAGGTGGCGTAACATGCTCAATTATTAAGTTGAATAATGGGTTAAGATCCTTTTTTTCATCCTTTTCTAGGTCAGCAACGCACCAACCATCTCTGCCAACTGCATATAATACCGGAAAATCAAGCTGTTGCTCATTGGCATCAAGAGCAACAAATAAGTCAAAGATTTCATCCAGAACTGCGTCGGGTCTGGCATCATTTCTGTCGATTTTATTAATAACGACAATTGGCTTAAGGCCAAGCGCTAAAGCTTTAGCAAGAACGAATTTAGTTTGTGGCATTACCCCTTCTGCAGAATCAACTAATAATAATGCACTATCTGCCATGCTCAGGACTCTTTCAACCTCGCCACCAAAATCAGCATGACCTGGTGTGTCAATGACGTTAATTTTATTATCTTGCCAAATTATTGAAGTACATTTAGCAAGAATTGTTATTCCGCGCTCTTTTTCAAGGTCATTTGAGTCCATGACTCTGGTTTCGACCTGCTGGTTTTCTCTAAATGTTCCGCTTTGGTGAAGCATGGCATCAATTAAGGTAGTTTTACCATGGTCAACATGGGCAATAATTGCAATATTTCTGAAATTGGTCATTAATTTATTAACTGATTATTTACAACAATTTTAATAGCTAAGTGATTTGCATTTAAGCTTTAAATTAAATATGTTATATAAGTAAATCTAAGCTGTCAATTGTTAGAATTTTGACGGGGACCAAAAATTGCCGTGCCAATTCTAATATGAGTTGCGCCTAGAGCAATTGCCTGATCAAAGTCGCTTGTCATGCCCATTGATAATTTAGGTAAATCATGTTTTTTGGCAATTTTTGCCAATAAGGCAAAATAGGGTGCTGCTAATTCATTATTTGGAGGTATACACATTAATCCTACGATATTTAGATGACATTCTTGTTGGCAAAATTCTAAAAAATCAGTAATTTCATCAATTGCAATACCGTTTTTTTGAGGTTCTTGACCTATATTAACTTGAATAAAGCATTGTATTTTTTTATTTTGTTTGATTGATTCCTTAGCTATTTCTTTTGCTAGTTTTTTGCTGTCAATACTATGAATAAAGTCAAATAATTTTATAGCAATTTTAGCTTTATTACTTTGTAAATGACCGATAAAATGTAATTTTGTTTGAGGGAATTTATCCTTAATTTCTGGCCATTTTTCATAAGATTCATTAATATAATTTTCTCCAAAATTAAGATAATTGTTTTCAATTGCTTGAATTATTTTATCGCTAGAAATTGTTTTGGAAACACATATTAGATTTATATCTTTGCGTTTCCTATGATATAAATTACATGCTTTGTTGATTTTATCTTCAATTAAGTATAAATTTTTAGAAATATTATTCATTTAAATATAATTTATGATATTGTCTAATTTAAAATTGATATATTTTAGCGATATTAAAAGCGGGTATAATCTTGTAGAAATTATTAGCAAATTACCGCAAGGTAGTTTTTTTATATATCGTCAATATCAATTAGATTATAATCAGCGCTTTCAAGAAGCTAATATTTTAATAAAATATGCAATAAAATATAAGATCAAATTTATTATTGCTAAGGATATAAAATTAGCTCAAAAAGTCAAGGCGCATGGTGTTCATTTTTCAGATAAGGATAATATCAAAAGCCATGATTTAAAAATGGCCAAGAAAGATAAAAATTTTATAATAAGTTTTGCTGCTCATAATATTAAAACAATTTTAAAATTAAAAAATTACCAAATAGATTTATTATTTATTTCACCTATTTTCAAAACAACAAGCCATCCAGGTCAAAATAATCTTGGTAAAATTGAATTAATAAAAATATTAAAAATTTATAAAAATATATTACCACTTGGAGGGGTTAATAAAAAAAACATAAATTTTATTATTAAAAATAAAATAATTGGCTTTGGGGCAATTGATTATCTTACCCCGATAATTTTATGCAATTGAAGAGAAAGATTATAGCCATTTTTAAGGCATAGTGATTTGGCATATTCTAAATTATTTTTGTTTTTTAGTTCGTCATATTCATCAATTGGTTGAACATATATTGTGCTATTATATTTAAACTGACCAATATCTGGAATTAATTGGTAATTTTTTAATGTTTTAGATATAAGAAATTTAAAAGCTGTAATATTGGGTAAAAGATCTTCTCTTATTTTGTGATATTTATTATTTGTGACTTTGGGCGAGCATATTATTTTAATTTCTTTTGGTAATTTGCGATAAATTGTGCCATTAGTTTCAATTTGAATGATAAAATCTTGTTTGAGTAAAATTTGACATAATTGATTAATTGGCTGAATTAACGGCTCTCCTCCTGTTATAACAATTAATTTTGTATTTGGATGTTTTTTGCTAATTTTTGTAACTTCTTGAGTAATTTGTTTTAATGATAATTTTTGGTAATTATGAAGTTCAGTATCGCAAAATTTACAAGCTAAATTACAACCGCCAAGCCTTATGAAAATTGCGGGATTTAGAGAAAAAGGACCCTCGCCTTGAAAAGTGTAAAATATTTCCTGGATATTAAGAAAATCTCCTTGGTGATTTTGAGGTTTGGATATTTTATTTTTTCCAAACATTTGTTAAGGTAAATAAATATTAATTATCATTGGCCAGTTCTTTACTGCAAATGGTAAGTGTTGGAGATGAACGTGCTATTGGGTTGGTAAGGTAATAATTAAATTTATGGTAGTTAATTGATTGAGTTAATTTTATAGATTCTTTGATTGGTTCAACAAAATTTGTTTTGATAAAATTATTAGATGGCGCTAATATTTCTAAAATCTCTGCTCTGGCATCTTCAATATTGTTGAAATCTAGTTCAATATTACATGATTTTGCAATATCTAATATAATATTAAAGTCTTCATTGGAGCCGGTAGGGCTGAATATTGCTCTATTAGCTTTTTGAATTCTGCCTTCAAGATTTAGGTAATGACAAGTTTTTTCACTAAAGGCGTTAGCTGCTATGATAATGTCTGCATTATGCGCTCCTTTATCTCCGTGAGAGCCAATATAAATTACGAAGCAATTTTTTAATTTTTCAAAATCTATATCATCGTCAACATTATGCAATATTACCATTTTTATTTCATTATTTTGACATTTATCTAAAATATCATTACAATTATTGCTATATGTAAAATTGGGTGCAAGTCCGTTAATAAGGCCGCTAGATCTAGAAAGATAATTAAGATTATTGCTACTAGGCATAATAAAATTATATTCGTGGGCAATTTTTTTTCATGTCTCAATGACATTAGATCCCTCTGAAATTGATATTGCATCCTGACCAATTATCATTATAGGATTTTTGGCATTTTTGATATCTTTACAAATCTGAGATTTATTAGATAATATTTCATTTAAAATTGCTAAATCATTGCCTAAATTGTTATATTTATAAGTCAAATCAGCATCGCCACAGCCAATTGCTGCAATTTTTAATTTGCCAGTAATGTAATTTTGTCGAATTTTTGAGTTTAGCAATGGAGCTTCTATTCTAGGATTTGTACCAATTAATAGGCAAAAATCAGCTTTGTCGATATTTTCAATTTTGGTATTAAATAAATATGATGAGTCAAGTGGGTCAAGATTTTGATTAGCTAATCGACATTCCTTATATTTTATTTCAGATTTTTGACATAGGTGATTAAGTATGAATATTTCTTCTAATGAAGAAAATTGACCCGAAAATAAAGCAATTTCATCCTTATTAAGTGAGATGAATTTTTGTGCAATTTCGTTTATAGCTTCATTATAGCTTGCTGGTTGTAATTTGTCTTGTTTTTTAATATAGGATTTATCAAGTCTTTGATATTTGAGGCCATCATAACAAAATCTTGCTTTATCAGAAATCCATTCCTCGTTAATTTCTTCATTAACTCGAGGCAGTATTCTCAAAACTTCAAGGCCTTTAGAATCAATAGAGATATTGCTTCCCATGGCATCCATTATGTCGATAGAATCGGTGCTTGTTAATTCCCAGCTTCTTGCTTTAAATGCATATGGTTTAGAAGTAAGGGCTCCTACAGGGCATAAATCTATAATATTGCCAGATAATTCTGAGCTTATTGATTTTTCAAGGTAAGTTGCTATTTCCATTTCTTCGCCACGATTAATAGCGCCGATTTCGTTTGTACCAGCAATATCTTCCATAAATCTAACACATCTAGTGCAGTGAATGCATCTAGTCATGTAGGTTTTGATTAATGGGCCCATATTTTTAGGTTTTACTGATCTTTTATTTTCGAGATATTCGCTAAATCCTTTACCATATTGATATGCTTGATCTTGTAGATCGCATTCCCCGCCCTGGTCACATATTGGGCAATCAAGGGGGTGGTTAGCTAATAAAAACTCCATTACACCCTCTCTTGCATCTTTGACCATTTTGGAGTCAGTTTTGATTTCCATACCGTTAGCAACTGACATTGCGCAAGATGCAACTGGCTTTGGAGGACCTCCTACAACTTCAACCAAGCACATTCTGCAATTACCAGCAATTGCTAATTTTTCATGATAACAAAATCTAGGTATTTCAATATTAGCTACCTCACAGGCTTGAATTATGGTAAGATTGTCGTCAACATTATATTTTTTGTTGTTAATAGTAATTTCAGCCATTTAGGTAGATCTTGAGTGATTTTATTAGAATGGTATCTCATCGTCATTTTCTTCAACAGCAAAATTATTGCTAGAAGAAGATTGTTGCTGAGATTGCGGAGGTGCAAATTGAGCGTCATTTGATCCGCCTCTAGAGTCAAGTAATTGCAAAGATGAATTATAATTTTGCAAGACTATCTCAGTGGTGTATTTTTCTACACCCTGATTATCAGTCCATTTTCTAGTTTGTAATTGACCTTCAAGGTAAAGTTTAGAGCCTTTTTTTACATAATTTTTGGTAATTCCAACCAGACCTTGAGAGAATATAACAACTCTATGCCACTCAGTTTTATCTCTTTTTTCGCCAGAATTTTTGTCTTTCCAGCTTTCAGATGTTGCAAGAGAAAAATTTGCAATTTCTCTACCATCTTGGGTTGATCTAATTTCTGGGTCTTGACCAACATTACCGACTAATATTACTTTATTTATTGACATTATTTTTGCGATTAAAATTAAATTTTATAACAAATATTATAATTTGAGATCTGAATAAACAATAGCTAATTAATGTGCGCCAAAATTTTTCAATACCTTGATAAATTCGTCATTAGATTCGAGTTTTGCTGAAGTGGCACTTCCTATGTTTTTTAATAAAATATAGCGTGTTTTGTTTTTTTCATTTTTTTTATCCTTAGCAAGATATTTGCATAATTTATTTGAATTCCAGTAATTCTTAATATAACGTAAATTTATTTTAAAACCTCATTCTTGTATGTGATTTCTGATCTCGTAATAGATTTTTTCATCAAGTAACTTTAGGCTAACAGACATTTTTGCAGCCATTAACATACCAATTGCAACTGCTTCGCCGTGATTTAAGATATTACTATAGTCAGTTTCGGCCTCAAGTACATGGGCAAAAGTATGGCCAAAATTAAGCATCATTCTAATGCCTTTTTCTTTTTCATCTTGACTAACTATTTTTGCCTTAATTTCGCATGATTTTTTAACAGATTTTATCACTACATCGTCTTCTAGTAATAATATTTTTGATGAATTTTCTATTAAAAAATCATAAAAGTTTTTATCAGCAATTAAGCTATATTTAAAAATTTCTGCATAGCCTGCTCTGATTTGCCTTAGTGATAGTGAGTTTAAGAAATTAGTGTCACATATTACTAATTTAGGCTGATAAAATGTACCTATAAGATTTTTACCACTTTTGCAATTTATGCCTGTTTTTCCTCCAACTGAACTATCGACCATCGATAATAATGTGGTTGGTATTTGAATAAAATCTACGCCTCTAAGTAATATTGAAGCAGCAAATCCTGACAAATCTCCAATTACACCTCCTCCAAATGCAATAATCAAAGAATTTCTATCAATTCCAAGTGCTAATATTTTTTCACAAAGATCTTGAAGTGGTTGAAAAGCTTTAGTTTGCTCACCTGAATCAGCTATAAGATATTCTATGTTAGGCAATAATTTTTTTATTGAATCAAGATGATGATTAGCAACATTATAATCAGTAATAAGAAATATTCTACTGTAATTTTTATCTACTAAAAATTCAGGTAATTTATTAATAGCATTATTGCCAATGAAGATATTATAACTTCTATCTGCAAGTTTTACATTAATTTTTTCAATCATTTTATATTTAGTAAATTAATTATTTCATTTATTATTAAGTCACTTTTCTTTTTGCAAGTGTCAATCATATAATTAGATTCTTGATAAATTGGATTTCTTTTTGCAATTAAATCTTGCAAAATTTCTTTCTTATTGCCTAAATTGAGCAAAGGACGATTAGTTTTATTTTTCAAGCGAGTATATATTTCGTCAACATCTGATTTGAGCCAAATTGTTGCTACCGTCTCTTTTAGTAATCTTCTTGAATTACTGTTAATGTAGGTGCCTCCTCCTAGGGCGATGACAATTTTTTCATTTCTATTAATAATTTCTAATAATAGATCATATTCAATTTTTCTAAAATATTCTTCTCCATATTTTGCGAATATTTCATTGATTGTTGATGCTTTTCTATCTTCTATTTCATTATCTAGGTCAATAAAATAATAGTTTATTTTTTCTGCTAATTTTTTTCCTATTGTTGATTTTCCGACTCCCATTATACCATTTAAGGCTATTATTGATTTCATCTTAATTTTTTATTGCGAAACTTATATTTAATAGTTTACTTTATTAAAAGAAATAATTATAATTAATTTTATAGATATTAATTAAATGTATTAAATAAAATGTCTAACTTTAATAACAGATCATTTTCTTTTGCTTCTGCAGCCTCCAAATCAACAACATATGATGCTTCTCTTCGAGAATATATGCTAAAAGTATATAATCATATGTCAGTAGCTCTTGCTATATCGGGTTTAATTGCCTTACTTACTGCAAGCTCTCCTGCCTTAATGGCTTTAATTTTTGGTAGCCCATTAGCATGGGTTGTAATGCTGGCGCCACTTGGTTTTGTTTTCTTTTTTAGCTATAAGCTCAATTCAATATCAGCGCAAAAAGCTAAAACATATCTTTGGATTTATGCAGCGCTTATGGGCTTGTCATTATCAACAATATTTATTGCTTATACTGCTGCCAGTGTAACTAGAGTGTTTTTTATCACAGCATCTGTTTTTGGAGCTATGAGCTTATATGGCTACACAACTAAAAAAGATCTTACTTCTATGGGGTCATTTTTAATGATGGGTTTGTTTGCTATTATAATTTCAATGATAGTAAATATATTCCTTAAGAGTCCTGCATTATATTTTGCAATTTCAATTATTGGTTCATTAATTTTTATTGGATTAACAGCATATGATACTCAAAGAATAAAACAAACATATTACCAATTTGCTGGTAATTCTGAATTATCAAACAAAATGGCTGTTGTAGGTGCGCTTAATTTATATATGGATTTTATAAATTTATTTATAATGTTATTAAGATTATTTGGCGAAAGAAGATAATAATAAATAATTCTCACATTGATAGGAGAGTTGCATTAGGCAGCTCTCCTTTTTTATTTATGAATTAATATGCAAGCAATAATTTATCAAAAATCAAAATGCTCAAATCATCCAGGTATTTATGCTAAGGAACAGTGGTATTTAAAGATTAGTAGTAATAAAAATTACAAAAAAAAGTCAAATATTATGAATTGGCTAGGAAATAGTAATATGAATGATCAAATTGATATTAATTTTTCTTCAAAAGATTTGGCGATCAATTATGCTAAAAAGCATAATATCGAATATGAAATATTAGAAATAAGCCAGGTAAGAATTAAATCTAAATCATATGCTGATAATTTTTGCAAGCCAATATTAGATTAAGCTAAAAATTAAACCCCTCAAGGATGTATCATGGATAAAATAACAACATTATTATCACAAAAAATTCTATCTAATAAAGCAAAAATATCTGATTTTTTCAATGATGAATTTGGTTTGACAAATCCATTATTTTATAATTCTCTAGATATTAGAAATAGTGGTTTTAAGGTTGCCGCTATAGATACAAATTGCTTTCCTGCTGGTTTTAATAATTTAAGAGCAAGGTCAATAAATAAAGCAACAAAAGAGGCTGGTAATCTTATTAATGGCAAATACCCAAATGCTAAAAATATTATTTTAATTCCTGAAAATAATAACAGAAACATTAATTATGCAAAAAATATTCAAGCTCTTTATAAAATATTGGCAAAAAATTTCAATGTAAAAATAGGTGTAATAAGTCAAGATAATAATCATGGTCAATATTATGAAATAAATAATCAAAAAATTGATCTTTATAACCTGCAAAAAAATGATAAGGGTCATCTTTATTGTAATGATTTTAAGGCTGACCTTATTATATTAAATAATGATTTATCAGATGGTATGGCTGAGATTTTAACTAATAGCGCCACTGAAATATTACCTACACCTAAAATTGGTTGGTATAATAGAAGCAAATATCAGCATTTTATATCTTACAATGATATCGCTCTAAAAATTGCCAATATAATAGATATTGACCCATGGCTAATTTCAACCGAAATAGAGTTAGCAACAAATGTAGATTTTAAAGAAAAAATAGGCATTGATGAATTGGCGAGTAAAGTAGAATTAATTCTTAGTAAAACTAAAAAACACTATATAGATAATAAAATAAATCTGCAACCTGCATGCTATATTAAAGCTGATAGTGGTACATATGGAATGGCAGTATGGATGGTTCAAAAAGTAGAAGATGTAATTAATATTAATAAAAAAAACCGTAATAAAATGAATATTACTAAAGGATTGGTCAAAAATTCAAAAGTCATTATTCAAGAGGCTGTTCCAACAATTCATAAAATAGATAATAAATCTGCCGAACCTTTGCTCTATATGATTAATGGTCAAGTAGTGGCAAATTTATTTAGGGTAAATGAAAATAAAGATAATATAAATAGTCTAAATTCAGCCGGAGCTAACTTCTATGATATTTTAAATCTTGACTCAAAGAGAATTAATCAAGAAAATAATAGTAATGAATTACGGTTGGTAAATGATCTAATCGCTAAAATTGCTGCGCTTGCAAGTGCTAAAGAAGCAAATAATAAATAATTATGAAATCATCTAAACCAGTTATAGGAATAATACCAGATTTTAAGGAGGGGCAAAAGGGCTCATATTCTGTAAAAAATTTCTATGCATTAAGAGTTAATCATGTTGAAATGATAAATAAAAATGGTGGGGCAGCAATAATATTGCCATATGATTATGGGCTAATTGATGATTATCTCAATTCAATAGATGCAATATTAATAGTAGGTGGCTATTTTGATATTAATCCAAAAAGATATGGCGAGGCGATTCATCCAGAAGTAAAGCTTAATGAAGTTAGAGAAAATTTTGAATATGCAATTGCTAAAAAAGCATTAGCTAAAAATATACCTTTTTTGGGAATATGTAATGGCCTTGCTTTGATTAATGTACTTCGAAATGGTAGCGCTATTCAGCACATACCTGATCATAATATCTATATTAATCACGAACAAACTAATATTGAAGGATATGAAGATTACAAAACCCCATATCATGATATCATTATCGACGAATCGTCAAAACTATATAAAATTATAGGTCATAAAAAAATTAAAATTAATTCATCCCACCATCAAGCTGTTAATAAATTAGGAGATAATTTATCAATTTCAGCAAAAGCAATAGATGGAGTTATTGANGNANTNGAGGATANAAATCATCCCTTTTTAGTCGGAGTTCAGTGGCATCCTGAGTTTGAATCTAGTCATCATGATATAAAAATATTTGAAAGCTTTATAAATGCTGCAAAAAAATATAAATTAAATAATAATGAAAATTAATAAATTGCCAAGAATTGCTAAGGTAATTGCTGATTCTGGACATTGTTCAAGAAGAGAGGCTGAAAAGCTAATTTTTGAAGGAAGGGTGAGTGTTAATGGTAAAATAATAGAGTCACCAGCTTTACTCATATCTGATGAGTCAATTAAAATTGACAATAAGTTAATCAATAATAAGCAAAAAACCAGATTATGGATATTTCACAAGCCTGCTGGCTTTTTAACATCAAGCACGGATCCTAAAAATCGAAAAACAATACATAACATATTACCAAGTGATTTACCAAGGCTCATTTCAATTGGTCGTCTTGATTATAATAGTGAGGGATTATTGCTGATGACTACAAATGGAGAATTAGCAAGATATGTTGAGCTTCCCAAGACTGGCTGGATAAGAAAATATCGAGTAAGAGTGCATGGCAAGATTAATGAGTATCGATTAAAAAACTTAATTAATGGCATAACTATAGATAATATTAAATATAAATTTAGCGAAGTTAAAATTGAAAAAAGTAATTCAACAAATAGCTGGTTAATTTTGTCATTAAAAGAAGGTAAAAATAGAGAAATAAGAAAAGTTATGGAGTCTTTTGGATTAAAGGTTAACAGATTGGTAAGGATCTCATATGGTCCATTTAATTTGGGTAATTTATATAAAGGCAATATGAGAGAAATATCACAAAAAATGATCAATAATTTTTTACCAAAATTTATAGATTAATATACTTATTTATGCCAATTAATTTATTAATATGAGCTCAAATTATGGCTATCTTACAACACTTTTTCCTTTTGCTAGTAGACTTTCTGCTTTTGGATCTGAATTAAGCGTGGGATTAGGCTCCGCATCTTCTCCTCCCCTTTGCTCTTGTTCATCACCTTCTTCTATTGTTGACATTTTATGTGAAATTTGCTGAAGCGTGGGATTATTTTGAGCATGGCTATGTCCACTGCCTGCTTCTGCACATGACTCACGAATTGTTATTGTAATGAAATCAAGATCGTGAAAAATGTGGTTTCTTTGAAATGCTTCATATAATTTTTTTTCGCCATCAGGTCCTATCTGATTAAGACTTATACAAAATTGATTTATAATTGTACTTCTGTTGATTATTGTTTCAGCTAATGCTTTGGCTCCTTCATCTCCTATTCAATTATTATCTAAACTAAGATGCTTTATTACAGTGCCGTTTTCCATAAGTCCTTTAGCTAATGCTCTAGCTCCATCATCTCCTATACCAGCACCCCCTAAATCAATCCATTCTATAGGTTTATCTTTAGATGTATCTTTTAATTGTTCCAATACTTTTTCTAATTTCATTATTTTTCCTAAAAAAGTTAATATTTTTATTACGATACATCATATTATATTTTTTTAATGATATCAAACTTCTTTTTGATATTTATAAATTTTAACGGGCTCAATATGTTTATTGATGTAAATAAACTATATTATCTTTATTACTTAGAGTAATTGATAATTAGTGGATATTATAGGTTTTGTTGTTTTATATATTATATTTATCTTTAAATTAATATTATATATTTAGCTACTATTATTACTGATAATAGGTTGTAAATATTACTTGCAAAAGTAATTATTGTTATTATCATAAATTTCTCGTTGAGCTTGAATTAATTTAAAATTAATTTTTTAAGCTATTTATTTATACCTATTTATATTTATTATTAGATATTTATTTAAATATTTATTCATATTTTTATTTATGGGGAAAATCTTTATTAATTATATTTTATAAATGTTAAAAATTCGTTTAGCTAGAGGTGGAAGAAAAAAAAGCCCTTATTATCGTATGTTAGTAACTGAAGTTACCTCGCCAAGAGATTCAAATTTTATTGAAAAGGTGGGAACATATAATCCATTACTTACAAAAGATAATGAAAATAGAGTTACCATTAAAAAAGATAGAATCGAATATTGGTTATCAGTTGGAGCTCAACCCAGTGAAAAGGTTGTAAAATTTTTGATTGCCCTAGGTGTTAAAGGCGCTGAAAAATATGCGCCAAAATATCAGCCAAAGGCAAAAGGTAGCAATCTTAAGAAAAAGGCCTTAGAAAAGCTTGAAAAGCAAAAAGAGCTTGAAAAGAAAGCTAAAGAAGAAGCAAAATTAAAAGCTCAAGAAGAGGCTGATAAAAAAGCTCAAGAGCAGGCAGCTCCTAAAGAAGATGCAGCAAATATTGAAAAAGACACAGCACAAGAAGAGGTTCAGCCAAATATAGATCCGCAAGAAAGCAAAGATCAAGATACTGACAATAAAGAAGCTGATGCAAAGTCAGAATCCCAGGATCAGAATAAAGATAGCGACGCATCTTAATATATAGCTCTTGCTAATTTGCTTTTATATTTTAGTGATGCAAATATTTTATTAATTTGTGTTATCTAAATTCAGCTAACTATTTATAGTTACTTTAACTAATAAAACTAATATGACTATTACCAATAATGATTTTAAAACTAATAAAATCATTATTGCCACGGGTAATAAGCGCAAATTTACTGAAATTTCTAACATATTATCTTCATTAAATGTTCATTTTGAGTCTCCAGATAATTACAAAATCAAAGAGCCGGTAGAAGATGGCAATTCATTTGAAGAAAACTCAATAATTAAGGCCAAATATTACGCCAAAATGTCAAATATGATTGCAATTGCTGATGATTCTGGTTTTTCAATTCCTGATCTTGACAATCAGCCTGGTATATATTCTTCAAGATTTGCTTATAATGAAGAAATAAAATCAACAGATTTTGCTTATGCTTTTAATAAAATAAATTCTATGTTAAAGCAAAGAAATATTGATCTATCAACAAAAATAACAGCCTTTTTTACATGTAATATTACCATATATAACCCATTAATAAATAAATATAAATCTTTTGAAGGAAGGGTTGACGGCGCATTATGCAATAACCCAAGAGGTAAATTAGGTTTTGGTTATGACCCAATTTTTATTAGAAATAATGATAATTTAACTTTTGGTGAAATGGAGCCTGAGATTAAAGATCAGATTTCACATAGGGCGATTGCAATTAAAAAATTACTTAATTTTTTATTAAATTAGAAAAAATTGTAATCTAGAGCAAATCATAAATTTTTAAACTTGTAAAAATTATTTTAATAATTATATCCTAATATATTAAAATCTTGGCAAGCTTATTATCTATTTAATAGATTTTGTTAAATTATTGGTGCTTATTTCATTTTTTTGACTTATATTTAAATAGATAATTTATAAGAAAATTAAGCGCAAAATAACAGAATTTTTACAAAATAATATATAATTTATCATTTTTAAATGTCACAAAAAAGAGATTATTACGAAATTTTAGGAATTGCTAAAAATGCTAATGGAGCAGAAATTAAGAAAGCATATCGTAAATTGGCAATGCAATATCACCCTGATCGCAATCCTGGCAATAAAGAAGCTGAGGCTAAATTTCGTGAAGCAACAGAAGCATATGAAATATTAAAAGATGACCAAAAAAGAGGCGCTTATGATCAATATGGTCATCAGGCCTTTTCACAAAATGGAGGAGCAAGTGGCTTTGAGGGTTTTGATTTTAATGATATTTTTAGCAATTTTTCAGATATATTTTCAGATTTTTCAAATCAAGGAAGATCAAATAAAAGAAGCGCGGCGCAAAGAGGTTCAGATGTTAGATATAATATTGACATATCCTTAAAAGAGGCTTTTGAAGGTTGCGATGAAAAAATATCATTTAATATTATGCAACATTGTAAAAAATGCGATGGAACCGGATCTGCTTCTAAAGAAAAGTCAAATACATGCACTACTTGTAATGGTAGTGGTAAAATTAGGGCGCAGCAAGGTTTTTTTATTGTTGAACGGGCATGCACCACTTGTAATGGTACTGGTGAAATCATAAAAGATCCATGTGGCGCATGTAATGGTCAAGGAAGATCAAGTCAAAATAAAACCTTGTCGGTTAAAATTCCTGCTGGAGTTGAAGATGGTAGCAGAATCAGGCTTAGCAATGAAGGTGAGGCTGGTCAAAGAGGAGGGCCTGCCGGAGATTTATATGTTTTTGTTTCTGTTAGAAGGCATGAATTTTTTACAAGAAATGGCGATGACATATATTTTGATGTACCTATCAAATTAACTACGGCAGCACTTGGTGGACATGTTGATATTCCTACCATTGATGGCACTAAGGCGCGTCTAAAAATTCCTGAAGGCACTCAACATGATGACCCATTTCGCCTTAAGTCAAAAGGTATGAACATCATGAATTCAGGTGGTAGAAGGGGTAATATGTTTGTTAAGGCAAAAATTGAAGTGCCAGTAAATATCAGCAAAAAAGAGCGCGAATTATTAGAAGAGTTGGATCAATTAATATCTAACAAAAAAAATAGCCCAAATTCTGAAAGCTTTTTCAAAAAAATGGGAGATTTTTTTGGCTAAATTTAGCGCTAAATTACTTCTAAATTTCCATTACTTATTTTCAAGATAGCAATCTGGTTAAAATTATTTATTGTTGATAAAAATGCTAAATTTGATTTTAGTCAAAAAATATGCTATAATATAAATATAGCTCATTTTAATTAAATTAAGTAAGATAATTAAGGACGAACTTGAAAAAAGACTTGAACGGCTTCGATATAATAGTTGGAGAGTTGATGATTTTAATAACGAATTAGAGAACAATATTATTGGCATAATAAAAGAAAATCTTTCGGAAGATCAAATTATAAATAAAATCGAGCAATCACCTCATTTCCAAATTCTTGACATAACTGAAAAAAAGATGGTATCTGATCATAAAGCTATACCTTTATGTTTAGGGCAACAAAAGTATAAAGTAGCTAAATTTTTTGCAGAACAGTCTCAGCGCAGTGAAAGGCGGATTCCTTTTTTGCATTATATAATAAGGTAAATTATTGGTGAAAGGGATGATCAGTTTATACATTTGCTAAATCAAACGGGTATTGATATTAATGAGCAAGATCGATATGGCGCAACTCTACTACATTATGCTGCAAAAAATAATGACATAGAGACTACAAGCTATTAATAGATCAAGGGGCTGATCCTTTAATTGAAAAAATGGGTAAGATAAAGCCTATTGATTTTACAAAAGATGAAAATGTTAAGCAAGTCATTAAGGATTACCAAGAAAGAAATCTGGCTTTTGCAATGATTAATCATCCAAGGTTGGGTGATGAAAATTCTCCTAGCTCATCAATTAATCCCGATATTGTAAAATTAATATTAGATCAACAATATAATGGTCGCCAAGGTGATACTAGGATAAAATAAAGACTAATTTCCAATAAGTAATTTATTTGCTTAGTATCTTGGTTTGAGTCAAAAAAGACTTGCTTGCTATAATTGTTATGTACTCAAACTAATAATTTAGCTATAAAATAACAATATTACTGATATCAAAAATTTATATTTAAACTTATTATTTTAACCCAAGATAATTTGACTAAATTTATATCTCATATAACAAAGATTTAATGAGAAATTTCCACATCATACATTTTGCGATATAGTCCTTTTAGTTTTATTAGCTCATCATGAGTGCCAATTTCTGCGATTTGTCCATTATTAATATAAATTATTTTATTGGATTTGATTATTGCGCTTAATTTATGAGCCACGGTAATAATGGTTTTATTTTCTGCCATTTTACTTAATGTTTCAAGTACTAGTGCTTCATTCTCATTATCAAGTGACGATGTTGCCTCATCTAAAAGTAATATTGGTGCTTTATTGATAATGGCTCTAGCGATGGCAATTCTCTGCTTTTCTCCTCCTGATAATTTTATACCTTTTTCGCCAACATAGCTATCTATGCCTTCGGGCATTGATTTAATAAAGCTTAATGTCGGTGTGTCATCAATTAATTTATTAATAATATCTTTACTTGTTTCGTGGCTGCCATAAATAATATTTTCATATATTGTGCCTGAGAATATAAAAGGATCTTGAGCAATATATGAGAAATTTTGCCTCAAACTCTCAAAGCTTAAATCTCTAATATCAATATTATTGAGTGAAATCTTGCCATTGGAAATGTCATAAAATCTAAGCAGCAATTGAAGTAATGTGCTTTTGCCACATCCGCTAATGCCAACAATTGAAATTTTGTCATTAGGTTTAATTTCAAGGTTAAAATTATTGATAATTAGCTTATCTTTAACGCTAGGATAAGAAAAATTAACATCTTGGAAATGGATGGTAATTTTTTGATTAAATTTTTGAATATTTTTGGTATTTTCTTTTACTGGTGATTCAACTTCAATAATGTCAAATATTCTTCTTGCGGCAGCTGATGCTGTTTGTAATTGTCCTGAAATTTGGCTCATAGAAACTAGCGATGTAGAAATAATTATCGAGTAAAATATAAAGGATGAAAGATCTCCTGAACTCATATTATTATTAATTACCATCATGCCTCCAAACCATAATACAACTCCAACGGCGCTAAAGGACATTGCAATTACTACGGCAATGAGAAGTGATTTTTTTCTGATTTTTGTAATGGAGATTTTAAGAGTTTTTGTGGCATAATTTAAAAAATTATCAGATTCTTTCTTTTTACATGAAAATGATTGCACTGTTTTAACGCCGTTAATAGTTTCTTCTATATGAGATCCCATATCAGCAATTGCCTCTTGCAGTCTAAGGGATAAAAATTTTATTGAGCCACCCATAATAATGATCGGAGATATAGCAATTGGTATTAAAGCAATTGATATCATACTAAGTTTTATATTGGTAAGAAATAGGAATATTATCCCGCCAAAAAATAATATTAAATTTCTTAAAAAAAACGATATATTGCTACTTATAATATTATATAATACTACAGTATCAACTGTTAATCTAGATATTACATCGCCAGTTTTATGTATCTCAAAATATTGTGCTGAAACATTAATAATATGGTTATATATTTTGCTTCTAAGGTTGGCGATAACTTTTTCCGCAACAGAGTTAACAATGTAAGAGCGGAAATATCCTGCAATTGCAAGTATTATGACTGCAATAAAAAAAGATATTAAAATGATATTAAGAAATTTCTGATCTTTTTTTGCAAATCCATAATCAATTAGATATTTTAAAGCTTCTCCAAAAAATAAAACCATTAATGCCGTAACGGCAAGTGCAATGGCAGCATAAAAAATTTCTTTTTTATAAGGGGTAAAAAAGGGTAATAATGATTGTAGGTTTGATAATTTTTTTTTAGGCTTCATTGATAAATTTTACAAATATTTGTGAGATCCATCGCAAAAAATACCATTTTTACTTTTTTTGCAACCGCAGAAAAATATAACCTCGTCTTTTTGAGCAATATATTTAACAGATTTCATAATGCAATCTCCATTTTCATCGCGGTAATTTTTATGTAATCCATCGCAAAATGGTTGCTTTTTTGAGGCCCCGCAAGAGCACCAAGAATATTTCTGGCCTTCTTTAACTTCAACTTTAAAGGGGTGCTTTGTGGCAATAATTGGTAATTCTTCTTTCATAATAAGGTAAATATTTAATATTAAGACCTAATAATGCCATCTTCAAAATAATTAAAAAACAATTAAAGATGAATTTTATTATAATAGTGATCAAATGGGTGAAATAGTAAATATAAATGATTTAATTAAAGCCAATTAATAATTAGGATGCTTTTTTAGAAACACTAACTAATGCTGGCTTGATAAGTCTATCTCCAATTTGATAACCAGCTTGAATGACTTGAACTACTATACCCTCCTCCTTTTCAGACTCAATTCTAGAAATTGCCTCATGAAGATTATGGTTAAATTTTTCATTAATAGGGTATATTCTAGTAATATTGTTTTTTTGTAATATTTTGAGTAGCTCTTTATGAGTCATATCAATTGCTTGATGGTAGTTTTTAAGGTTATTGCTTTTTTCTATTTCATCTTTTGGGACGTTGGAACTGGCAAGAAAAAAATTTTCAATTGCAGGAACTAAATCAGCTGCAAAATTTGCAATTGCATATTTAGAGGTTTTTTCTATATCTTCTTTTGATCTACGGCGAATATTATCGAGTTCTGCAAGCAGTCTAAGATTTTTATCTTTTAGAGAATCTATTTCTTCTTTAAAATTATTGATTTGATTGCTATTTTTTTCAGCATTAATAGGTTTTGTTTCTTCTTTGGCTGGGTTATTATTAGTATTATTTTGGTTGTTATTCTCTTTTGATTGATTATTGTTAGTCATTTTAGATTGATTTTAATTAAATTTTTAAAAAATTAACTAGAAATTTAACTATTAGTTTTTATAAATAATTATATTTTCATATCATGTCTAAAAGTCAATATCGGCTTTAGATATATTAAACATTAAATATTTACAAAATGTCAGAATCTATAGTTGAAAAGGCTAGCTATCTTGTTCCTATGGTGGTTGAGCAAACTGCTAAAGGAGAGAGGTCTTATGATATTTACTCTCGCCTTCTTAAAGAGAGGATTATATTTCTTTCTGGTCAGGTACAAGATCAGGTTTCTTCACTAATTGTTGCCCAATTGCTTTTTTTAGAATCTGAAGATCCTAAAAAAGATATTTATTTCTATATAAATTCACCAGGTGGTGTAGTTACATCTGGATTGGCAATGTATGATACAATGCAATATATTAAGCCCGATGTAGCAACATTATGTATTGGGCAGGCGGCCTCAATGGGTTCTTTACTTCTCAGTGCTGGCGCCCCAGGTAAAAGATTTTCTTTGCCAAATTCAAGGGTAATGATTCACCAACCTTCAGGCGGTTTTCAGGGACAAGCGACTGATATTGAAATACATGCTCAAGAAATTTTAAAACTTAAAAAAAGGCTTAATACAATATATTCCAATCATACAGGGCAGAAAATTACCACAATTGAAAAGGCTATGGAAAGAGATAATTTTATGTCGGCCAAAGAAGCAAAGGATTTTGGTTTGATTGATGAGGTCATTCAAAATAGACCTGATTTAAAAAATTAATTTTTTTCTAGATTGTTTCAATTAATTAATGTATAATTAATTAAAAGTAAATTTTTTTAATAATATGACAAATAACAAAGATAATGATAAAGAATTAGTATGTTCATTTTGTGGCAAATCGCAAAATGAAGTAAAAAAACTAATTGCTGGACCAACTGCCCTAATATGTAATGAGTGCATTACTCTTGGTATGGACATATTAAAAGAAGAGCAAAGAAAATCTCCAATAAGCAAGAGCAGGGATGATTTGACTCCTAAAAAAATACTTAAAGTTCTAGATGAATATATTATAGGTCAAGATCATGCTAAAAAAGCATTATCAGTTGCGGTTTATAATCACTATAAAAGGGTAGATTCATATTCCGCTAATGATAAAAATGCTGTTGAAATCAACAAATCTAACATATTAATGATTGGACCAACTGGTTGTGGTAAAACTTTACTTGCTCAAACATTGGCAAGAATTATTGATGTGCCATTTACCATGGCTGACGCCACCTCTCTTACCGAAGCTGGATATGTAGGAGATGATGTTGAAAATATAATTGGTAGATTGCTTCAAGTAGCTAATTATGATATTGAAAGAGCTCAAAGAGGTATTGTGTATATTGATGAAATAGATAAAATAGCTAGAAAAACCGATGATCAAGCAAGAAGGGATATATCAGGAGAGGGTGTGCAGCAAGGATTACTTAGAATTATAGAAGGTACAGTAGCATCAGTGCCTACTCAGCCAGGAAGAAAAAGCTCTCAACAAGAATATGTTCAAATTGATACCAGAAATATATTATTTATCTGCTCAGGAGCATTTTCTGGCCTTGAGAAAATAATCGCTTCTCGTGGCAAAGGAACTGCAATTGGATTTGGAGCCGATGTTAGAGAAAAGGATGAAACAGACAGAAAAGATATATTTAAAAATGTTGAGCCTGAAGATTTTGTTAAATATGGTATAATTCCAGAAGTTGTTGGTAGATTACCCGTTATTGCTCCACTAGATGGTTTAACCGAAAAGGATTTAACAAAAATTTTATCTGAACCAAAAAATTCGGTAATCAAGCAATATACTAAGCTATTTTCTTTAGATAATGTTGAGCTTGAATTTGACGATGATGCCTTAAAAGAGATTGCCAAAAAAGCAATTGCAAGAAAAACTGGCGCCAGGGGCTTANGAGCAATTGTTGAAAAAATATTATTAGATGCAATGTTTGAAGTTCCTTCTCTTAAAAATGCAAAATCAGCTAGAGTTACAAAAGATGTAGTTCTTGAGTCAAAGCCATTAGAGATTGTATATTCTAACAAAGAGTCAGATAATAAAAATAGCTCAGAGGCAATATCAGTTATTGAAAAAAAGAAAGTCTAATATAGTTTTATAAATCAACAAAAGAGATTAAATTTATTTCAATTAAAATTTAATTTTGCTTTATAATTATTGTTATTTATTGTAACTATATATTTTTATCTTTCTTATGATCGACTCTATTTTTCGTATAATTCTTTTTTTATCCATTTTGCTATGCACCTCTTGTGCTATTGACTTTAAGAAAGAGAATCCAAAAATTCGCCTAGTTGATATAAACGGCAATTCACGAAAAATTGTTACTAGAATTCCTGATCTAAACCTAAAAGCTCTTGCTAATCAAGGCAAGCTATATAGTGCAACTAAAGATATGATGAATGTCAATAACTCTCATGATAATAAAGATAAACTTAAAAGCTTTAAAGCTAATAAAATTTTCAAAAAAAATAAACCGGTAATCAAAGCTGAAAACTCAAAAATAAAAGCTGACACAGCAAAAAATAGCAATAAAGCTAAGAATAATTTTGCTTCCTTCTCAGCTTCAACAATTGAAAACTCTCTTGCAAAAAATAATGTTAATAATAAAGAATCTATCAAAGAGGTTGAATATGATCTTTCAAATAATAAGTTAGTTACTAATAAAGACACCAAGTCAAGCAAAAAACAAAAACTTAGCTCGCAAAAAAATTCTAGCAAAGCTTTAATATCTCAATATAAGCCCAAGAAAAATGTATATGTTCAGGTTGGATCTTTTTCAAAAAAAGATAATGCTAATAAGTTTTTAAAATATATGAGTAAATTCAACAAAGGAGAGATTCAATCTGTTAAAACTATATCAGGAAATATCTTCAGAGTTGTGTTAGGACCATTTAGCAACATTGATAGTGCTAATAAAACAGTTAAAATGGTTAAAAATTCTGGCCATGATGCTTTAATATTGGTTAATAAATAATTTTAACAAATATAATTGATGAAAAAATTAAATTTTTTTACTCAAAATTTTGCTTTAGCTATTTTTATCAGTGCGCTATTTTTAAATAGCTCATGTGGGGGTAAGGCAAGAATAGATTCTAATAAGTTCTTTAATCAAAAATATAGTTCAAAAGTTAAATATTTTAAACAAGCTAGATTAGAGTCAGAATCTAGCAAAAAGAAAAAATATTACTCAAAACTTCCATCGCGTCAAGAAGTTATTGAAATGAGGCATCAAAATCAAGGCTATCAAAGATATATAGAAGTTTCCAAATATCATAAAAAGAACTTAGCACATCAAAATAAAATTCAAAATATAGATCCTAAGATATTTAAAATATCTTATATTACAAAAAAAATGGGTCCATTCAACTATAATAACTATGATAACTCTATTGAAATTGCTAAAAAAGATGCATTTGGTATACCAACAAGGTTTGACAATAAAGAGTATTTGCTAGTTGGAAACGCATATATTCAAAAAAATATCGATAAAATTAGCAAATCAAGAAGCCAAGAAGATATTAAAAATAGCATGGTATTAATTAAAGAAAGATCAGATTATAGAAGAAAGCAAAAAATTTCAAATATCCTTGATGGTGCATAATAATGTATGCATTTAAAATCATATTATCAATAGTTCTCTTATTATTTTTATTATCCTTTAATAGCAATGCATATACTAAATATAAGCTTCAAAATATTAAAGAAGGTCATTATTTATTATATGATCCAGATCTAGATGAAATAATAATCGCCAATAATCATAAAGAAAAAATAGCCCCATCATCAATGACAAAATTAATGACATTATATGTGGTATTTGAGCAATTAAAAAAAGGTACTTTAAAAATTGATGATTATTGTATAATTGGTAAGGATGCCTATAATAAATATGGCTCAACAATGAATCTTGGATATAGAGATATTGTCAAAGTTTCTGACCTTATAAGTGGTTTAATGGTAATGTCAGGAAATGATGCTTCAATTGTTTTGGCTCAAACATCTATTAAAGGAGGATATGATGAGTTTATTAAGGCAATGAATTTTAGTGCCAAAAAACTAAATATGAATAATAGCAATTTTACTAATCCTCATGGGCTCAATGAAAAAAATCATTATTCAACATTATATGATATTGCATTATTAATAGATGCATTATATGAAGATTTTCCTCAATATGGTCATTATTTGGGTATTAAAAGATTTAAATATGGCGATAGAGTAATTGAAAATAGCAATCCATTAATTAAGGCAAGTTATGATGGGATAGTGGGTGGTAAAACCGGATACACTTCAAAAGGCGGCTATGGTGTTGGTGTTATGGTTAAAAGGCATTATCGAAGGTTAATTGGGGTAGTAAATAATATGATTAGCATAAATGCAAGAGAAAAAAAAATTACAGAGTTAATAGATTACGGTTTTAATAAATATAAAAAGATATTTTTCTTTAAAAAAAATGATAAAATAACAAATATTAAAATCTCTAATGGTTATCAAAAAGAAATAGAAACTTATATAGATGAAGATGTTGTAATTAACATGCCATATAATATTAGTGACAGTGATATAAAAGTTGAAATAGACTATCTTGCACCATTAAATGCTCCCATAATAAAAGGTGAGAAAGTAGCAACATTGCATATTGATATTGCTGGATATAAAAGTTATAATTATAAATTATACTCCCGCAATACTATATATGAATTAGAATTTATTGATAAAGTTAAATTGATTTTAAAAGAAGAATATCTAAAATTAAAAAAAACTATATTATTAAATTAAAATTATTGAAATTATGGATATGAAATTACTTATGCAACAAGCGCAACAAATGCAAGCAAAGATTCAGCAAGCTCAGGCTGATCTAGCAAATAAAGAATTTGAAGGTAATTCTGGCGGTGGCATGATTAAAGCAATAGTTAGTGGATCAGGTGAGGTCAAAAAAATATCAATTGATAATACTCTAATCAATAAAGATGAAAAGGATATGTTGGAAGATCTTATAGTTGCTGCTATTAATAGCGCCAAAAAAAATGCTGATGATGGTTCTGCATCTATTATGAAGGATGTTGCAGGTGATATGAAGCTTCCTGAGGGCTTTAAGTTTTAACAATGTCAATTAAGGTAAAACTTTGTGGATTTAATGATCAAGAATCCATTGAAGCTGCCATTCAACATAATTGTGACTTTTTAGGTTTTATATTTTACGATAAATCATGTCGAAATATATCGCTAAATCAGGCAAATATATTTTCAAAAATCATTAATAATCAATCGAAGAAAGTTGCTGTAACAGTTAATTGTGATATTGACATTATTAGAAAAATTTGCGATAATCTATATCCAGATTATTTTCAATTTCATGGAAATGAATCTCTTGATTATCTAGAAAATTTTAAAAAATTATTTCCAGATATTTCAATTATTAAAGCATTTCCTATAAATGGATTGGAAGACTTTAATATAATGTTAAAATATAATGACATAGCCAATTATTTCTTATTTGATAGTAAAATCGATAATAAATTTGGTGGAAGTGGCATTAAAATAAATTGGGACTTATTTACTGAGATAAAGATAGATAAAAATTGGTTTTTATCTGGAGGAGTCAATATCGCTAATGTTGAAGAGGCAATTCAAAAAACTAAGGCCAAAATGATTGATGCATCTTCAGCAATAGAGATTAAAAAAGGCGTAAAATCTCCTAGATTAATTAAGGATTTCCTTGATAAGGTCAAGATTGGGGCTGATATAGGAAGTAATAAAAATAACTACAAAGATGTTAATAAAAGTTAGAAATTTTTTATTTGGCAAGCCAAAAAACCCTTTTGATCAAAATACCAGACATCATATATCGCTAATTGCATTTTTTGCATGGGTAGGGCTTGGTGCAGATGGCATCTCTTCTTCATCCTATGGTCCAGAAGAAGCATTTCTTGCTTTGGGAGTGCATAAGGATTTGGCAATATATTTAGCAATTGCTACAGCATTAACAGTATTTATTATTTCTTATGCTTATTGCCAAGTTGTAGAATTATTTCCCAGAGGAGGGGGTGGCTATAGAGTTGCTTCTAAATTGCTTGGAAAGCATGCTGGATTAGTTTCTGGCTGTGCGCTTATAATTGACTATGTGTTAACAATTTCTATATCTATTGCCAGTGGAATAGATGCGTTATTTAGTTTTTTACCTGATATATGGCAAAGATATAAATTAATATTTGCCATATTTTTTGTTTTGTTATTGGCATTCCTAAATTTAAGAGGAATGAAGGAATCCATAAAATTTTTATTGCCTATATTTCTTGGCTTTATGATTACTCATGTTGGATTAATCATATATGGTATTGCTGCTCACCATTATGGATTATCGTCGCTAATTCCTAATGCTACTGCAGAAGCTAATGAAATGAAGGGTTCATTAGGATGGCTGTTTGTATTGTCGGTATTTTTAAAAGCTTTTTCAATGGGTGGGGGTACATATACAGGGTTGGAAGCAGTTTCAAATAATGTTAACACCCTAAGTGAGCCTAGAGTTAGAACTGCTAAAATTACCATGTTTTTAGTGGCTATATCATTAGCATTTATGGCTGCTGGAATTATTATTGTTTATTTATTATGGGATATTCAAAAAATTGAAGGGCAAACATTAAATGCTACTGCTTTTTACGCATTAACTGATAGCTGGAGTTTGGCGGGTATTGAAATTAGTGATTATTTTGTGCCAATTGTTTTAATATTTGAGGCAGGATTATTATTTGTTGCTGCAAATGCTGGTTTTCTAGCTGGTCCTAATGTAATAGCCAATATGGCATATGATGAATGGTTGCCAAAATCTTTTACTTCTCTTTCAAGTAGATTAGTAGTTAAAAATGGTATATTTTTCATGACTATAGCTGCTATAACAACATTGCTAATAACTAAAGGCGAGGTCCATATGTTGGTCGTGCTATATTCCATAAATGTATTTATTACATTTTCAATGTCACTACTTGGATTAATGATATATTGGGTAAGACATCGTCGTAGAAATCCTAAATGGCTCAAAAGATTAATTATATCATTTATAGGCTTTGTTGTTTGTTTTGGCATATTATTAGTTACAATTTTTGAAAAATTTTACGAAGGTGGTTGGGTTACAATATTAATAACATCAATATTTGTTATTTTGGGCCTCAATATAAAAGCAAAATATAAATGCTTTAGAAGGAGGGTGCAGCGCAAAGAAGCATTATTTTTAAGAAATAACCCAATATTAAGCGATGATAAATCATTTGATATATATCATGATAAAATGGCACCAACGGCTGCAATTATCGTAGATCAAACATTTGGCGGGGGTATGAATTGCATATTGGACATTGAAAAATTATTTCCCAATATTTTTAAGAATTATATTTTTGTTACTGTAGGCGAATTGGACTCTAATACATTTAGCGAAGAAAAGAGATGGCGAGATATGAGGCGTAAAACTAAAAATATTCTTAGAAAATATAAGAATTATTGTAATCAAAAAAATATTTTTAGCAAAGCATATATAGGATATAGTACTGACATTGTTGAAAAATTAACGCAACTAACAAATCGAGTTGCTAAAGAATATAAGAATGTAATATTTTTTGATACGAAATATATTTTTGACAAGGAAAGTATGCTAAGCCCAATGTTATTTAATCATATTCCATATACTATGCAAAGAAGAATGCATTTAAAAGGTATGGAAATGATTATATTGCCAATGAAAATATAACGCTAAATAAAAAATTAACAAATAATCTAGATAAATAAGTATTTTATTTTGACTAATCAAGGTTTGGTAATCATAGCAAAATAGGTCATATTTGGTTTAAAACCGGTATAAGAATTCCAATAAAGCAATATTAGGATTTAAGAATTTTTATCAATATTAAGCAGTTAATATAAAAATAGGAAAATAATTTATTCTACTTCTTCCAACTGTAAATAAAGAATGGATGAAGATATTTATGACTGAATTTTATAAAAAAATATAAAAGAAGAAATATCATCATAATTATGGATGGTGCTGGATGGTGAAAAGATTTTCAATATTAGTCATAAGATACAAAAAATATAGAAATAATCCTATAAAACCTTCATATTCGCCATAGTTAAATCCAATAGATGGATTATGGCAATTTAGTAAAATATATTTATAAGCTAATTTTCCTGTTTTATCAAAGAGATAATTTCTTTATTAATTTTTTTATTATTAATAAAAGATTCTGAAATTTGAGTTATTGAATTATCATTAACAAGATACATTGTGCTAATATAATCAATATTAGTTTTAACACCATTATATGGAACTTTAAGTTTATATTTCATTTGTATGACATTACCAACATGCATACCACTTGCAGGCTGAACAGAGTCGTGGCCAATAGCGCTAAAAGTTTTATCTTCATTGAGTGTTATTAGCCAAGTTCTTGAATCTTTATTATTATTATTATCAATAAATTTATGACGAATAATGCCTTTATTTTCATCCCAACTACCATTTATTACAATTGTCTTACTTGCAATGATTTTATTATCTTGGTCAAATGTAATAGAAAAAGCCTTGATATCGCCATCAAAAAATTTCTTAATATCGGCTCTAATTGATTTACTCAAGCTGTGAGGCGTTAAGTTGCGATTATTGATATTACTATTGATAAATGAGCATGAAGATAATGTAAATAAAACTATAATGAGTAATTTATTGATCATAATTATATAATTTACGATTGTAATTTTTTAGTTAGATAAAAAAATATTTTATAAGGTAGTAGCTTAAGTATTTTAATTATAATTGTAAATCTTTTTGGAAAAGTGATTTCAAATTTATTTTTATTTATATTGCTATATATTATATTAGCAGCCTGGCTAGAAGATATTATTAGAGGCATATGAAATTTGTTTTTCTTGGTTAATCTTGTAGCAACAAATCCAGGATTTATAAGAGATAAATTAATATTATTAGCTTTTAATTGATTGTAAATTCCTTCTGCAAGGTTAATTATTGCTGCTTTAGTTGCACCATAAGTTAATGAGTTGGGTAAGCCGCAATATCCAGCAACACTAGCAATTAATGCTATATGTCCATATTTCTGTCGCTTCATAATTGTTGCAATAATATTTAAGAAATTAAGGCAGCCACCTAAATTTATTGATAAAATTTGATGAGAATAGTTAATGTCAAATTTATAGATATTTTCTGGTTTATAAATGGCTGGTGCATAAAAAGCTAAATCTATTTTTTTAAATTTCTTTAAGATAATATCACACGCATTGCTGAATTTTTTATAGTCACAAACATCAAAATCCAAAATAGTAACTTTTTGCAAGCTTTTACTTTTTTGAAGATTATTTTTAATTTTTTGAAGCTTATCCTTGCTGCGAGCTGAAATTATTACGTCATAGCCTTGTTGATAATATTTATAAGCAAGAGATTCACCAATTCCATAGCTTGCACCTATGATCCAGCATATTTTAGCCATTTATTTTATCTTCAATATTTCTAATTTCATTGCATAGATTTATGTCTTTTGCCATTATTTTTTCAATTGTTTTGCAAGAATGAATTACGGTAGCATGATTTTTGCCACCAAATTTTTCACCAATTTTAGGAAAGCTTTCCTGGGTATGATTTTTGGCAAGATACATAGCAATTTGCCTTGGACGGGCTATTGACCTCAATCTGGCAGAGGAGCATAGGTCAGATATTTTGATATTGTAAAAATTTGCTACTATTTTTTGTATCTTGCTAATTGTTGGAGATTCGGAATTTGATTTTGCAACATATTGATTAAGGATTTTATGAGCATTTTCAATAGTAATATCTTCGCCAAGAAATAATTTTTCAGCTATTAGCTTTTTAAGTGCACCTTCAAGGTCGCGGACAGAAGTTTTTACATGTTGAGCGATAAAATTAATGACATCATCAGCTATTTCTTGACCCAATAATTCTGATTTCTCTTTGAGGATTGTGATTCTATCATTGAAATCAGGGCTCTTAAAATTAATAACCATGCCACCTGAAATTCGAGATTTAAGTTTTTCATCTATATTTTCTAATGCTGCAGGATCTCTATCGCAAACAAGTACAACTTGCTTATTATCTTCAACAAGAGAATTGAAGCAATTCATAAATTCTTGCTGAGTACTTTCTTTGCCAGCAATAAATTGAATATCATCAACAATGAGAACGTCTATTGAGCGCATTTTTTCTTTAAATGACATTATATCATTATTCTTGATAGATTTGACAAAATGATACATGAATTTTTCGGCTGAAAGATACACAATTCTTTTGCTTTTATCATTTTCTTTAAGTTGCCATGCAATTGATTGAGCTAAATGCGTCTTGCCCATTCCAACGCCACCATGAATAAATAAAGGTATTTTATCATCAAAGAGATTAGTTTGAATATCTAGACCAGAGGCAATTTTGGCCATTGATAATGCAAGTTTGTTATATTTGCAACTAACAAAGCTATTAAAAGTATATCTTTGATTTAGATCAGTTCCAAATGAAAAAACATTATCATGTTTAGAAAGATTTACAATCTTATTATTTGAGTTTGGGTTAAGCTTGATTTTGTTATTAAAATCATCATGAATGATTGATATTTTTTTGATTTTATCTTTAATTGATGTAATTATTTCAGAAAATTTTGAGCTTTTATTTTCAATATATTCTCTTCTTACCCAGTCTCTAACAAATTGGGAAGGTGCTTTAAAGATAATTTCATGATCATTTAATATCATTATATCAAGATCCTTGAACCACTTATCGTAAATTTCTTTTCCATAGTGATTTAGGGTGATATTAGAAAAGCTGCTAAGAAATCTTCCAATATTTTGCTTCTTTTTAATATCTGTATTTTGCTGATCTATATCTTTCATATTAATTTTGAATCCAAGGTAAGTTATTAGCTTTCCAGCCATTTACAAAACCTCTTTGCTGTTTTTCATTGTAATCACCCTCAAAGCCATTAATTATATTGTAACAATTTTTATAGCCTAAATTACTCATAAATTGTGCTGCCATATTAGATCTAACACCAGTTTTGCATAAAAAATATAATTTAGTTTCCTTGATATTTTCTTTAAATATTGAGTTGAGCGACTCTTCAATCTGATTTTGAAACTCGTTATTTTCTTCCATTAAAGGAAATATTAACCATTCTAGTAAAATCATTTTATTTTCAAGCTCACTATCATTAACAACTCCAACAAATTTATGCTCAATAGTAGTTCTAACATCAACAAGCATAGAATTGGGATTTTCGCGCAAGTCTTTCCAGGCGTTATTAGGGTTAATCTGTTCAATCATTAAAATTATATTATTTACTTAAATCTAGATCAATTTTTAAGAAAAATATCGCAGCAGTAAAGAAAATTATCTTAAATTGTCAAAAATAAATTACTTGACACCAGCAGCACCGGATTCATCTTAATACCAATTTGATACAGTAGCTCTCAGCCCTATTTTGCCTGTTAAGATCTAAAAACACAAGTTTTATTATGTCAAAAAAGAACAGTTTTTTCAATAATTTATCTGATTTTAGATAAAGTCAGTAATATTAAACATAAATTAGGGTATATTATATATAATATAATTTTTTTGGTTAAGCCATATTGGGCCTGTCGCAAATAAAATCCAAACAATTTCTTAATTTTCCAATATTTTTACTTGCCTTCAATAGCCATTAAGCTAGTACTTATCTAGCTTAATGCTTGTTTTTTTTGCTCTATTAATAAAAATATTTAAGATTTTAGGCATGTCTTCCCAAGTAGAAATGGTAACATTAGAAGAATTGATTCCATCTGATCATATTTACAAAAAAATTCAAAGAATTATGGGATTTTACTGAAATAGAAAAAGAGATGGATAAAATGGAATTTAACTCAAATCACAAAGGTTTTGGGGCTTTTAGATTATTCTTATGCCTTCTAGTTCAGTTCATGGAAGATTTAAGTGATAGAGAATTAGAAATTTACATTCAAGGCAATGTTCATGCTAAATGGCTTTGTGGCTTTACTTTAGTAGAAAAGACTCCAGATCACAGCGTATTTGGTAATGCTAGAAAAATAATAGGAACCAAAAGATTATCTACAATATTTAATATTTTAAGAGATCAGCTAAAGGAAAAAGGTTACATGAATGAAGTATTTACCTTTATAGATGCTTCTCATCTAATAAGTAAATCGACCCTTTGGAAAGAAAGAGATAAAGCTATTAAAGAAAAATAAGAAAAACTTAAATAATGAAATTCTACCAAAGATAGCCAAAGATAAACAAGCTAACTTTGGATGCAAAGGTGGCAATAAATTCTGGTATGGATTCAAGAAACATAGTTCTGTTGATATGCAATCAGGAATGATTAATAAAGTAGCCATTACCAAAGCCAGCACTATTGACTCAAAAGGTATGAAACTGTAACTCCAGAAAGTGGAGCTGTTTATGGCGACAAAGGCTATTGTGATAAAAATGCCAAAGTTGCTGCAGCTAAAAGAAATCTTCATCTTGCAACCGTAAAAAAGAATAACATGATTGACAAGAATAAAGATCTTGATAAATAGTACACGAAATTAAGATCACCTTATGAAAGAATATTCTCCAAAACTAATCACAGAGTTAGATATCAGGGAATAGCAAAAAATCAATTCACCGCCTTTATGGAAGCTATTGCTCATAATTTTAAAAGATTAATAGTTCCAAATGACCTTTATCCACCTCCAAAAATAGCTTAAAACAAGGGATATTTGCGCCCAAAAACCACTAATTTCCACAAAAAACAAGAAAATCAAGCAAAAAATTAAAAATATTTACAAAAATACAGCGAATTTCTAACGAAATTCACTGCAATATTGATAAATTTATTGGAAAATGGAATTTGCGACAGTCCCCTTTAATAGCAGCAAGAGCAACAAATCCAAGGAAGACCATGTCTGACTTGTCATATCTTAGTGCTAGGCGCTTATTTTCCTTTATTTTCCCGAAGAATATTTCTATTCTCCTGCGCAATTGGTAAATTTCTTTGTCGTAATCAATTTTAATAATTCTATTTTTTCGACCAGGAATAACCGCTATATTATTTTGAGACCTTAGAAGTACTCGATGGCGATCTGAGTCATAACCTTTATCTTCAGGAATATAGCAACCATAAACATCAGTCGTCAATTGGTCAGCAGCGGTTACATCACTAACATTTCCTCCTGCTAAAAAACCCTCCACAATATGTCCATCCGCCGTCATAGCAAGATGAAGTTATGTTGTCATTCCACTTATACTTCTGCCTCTACTTTGAAGCCCCCTTTTAATCCGCCTCCATGACGGTGAAATTTTATCGTACTGGAATCTCCCATATTAACCAGTTCATAAACTAAGTATATTTCTTCTTGTAATATTATTGCTCAAATATATAATTGATATTATACAATATGACTCAAGAAAACTAACATTAGAACAAAAAGAATTTCTCAGGAAAAGAGCTGTATTAATGGTTATTGAGGATGGCAAGAAACAAGTTGAGGTTGCGAATATATTGAGAATATCTAATAAGTCTGTTTATTTATGGTGTAAATCCTACAAACAATCAGGAATATCTTCTTTAAGTAACAAAAAGCATGGCAGGCCAAGAAGCACAATAGCCAAATTACTAC
>JAHXBS010000029.1 GCA_020054685.1 Rickettsiales bacterium
CAAAATTTATTAAAATATTGGATAATTAAAATATTTTTGAAATTTTTCATAAAAAAATGGGATTCTGGACAGTCCCATAATTAGCTGCATTGGCAGGGCAATTGATTCTTGACATATTTAACTTAGAAATTACAATTAAAAGATATTATTATAGTTAATTTATTAATTTATGTCTAAAGAAACTAAAGTTGGTCAAAATTCTAAGAAAATTATTGAAAATTCGCACCCGCAGCAACATTTGGTAAATATTGAAATGACCGATGGTTCAAAATTTCAAATTTTTACCTCTTGGGGTAAAGAAGGCGAAACTCTAAAACTTGATGTAGATCCAAAAAACCACCCAGCATGGCAAGAAGACTCACACAAATTTATCAATACCAATGATGAAAGAGTCATGAAATTTAAGAAAAAATTTGCTGGTCTAGATTTTATGGATGAATAAATATTATTCATTTTTTTAAGTTGTCAAATTATCTTTGCTTATCTGGCTGGGGTCAAAAATTTGACTCTTTGGATATTATATTTAATTCTTCAGAATTTTCAGGATCTGATATTTTTCATTTAAATTATTCTGACTTAAACTCATTTGAAGATTTGTGTAATTTTGTTAAATCAAATCATCAAAATTTACAGAAATTTGATACCATTATAGGCTGGAGCCTTGGTGGTCAATTGGCCTGTCGACTTATTGCCAATAAAATTATATCGCCAAAAAAACTTATTCTAATTGCTCCACCTTTTCAATTTGTAAAAGATAGCAGGGTTAATGCTGCAATGCCGCAATCAAGCTATCTTAAATTTGCGCAAGATTTTAAAGACTCGCCAGGTGCAACATTAAAAAAATTTTCAATTCTCACATCTTTAAATGACATAAATGCCAAAAAAATAGCCAAAAATATCGACATAAATAATAAAAATCACCTAAATTTTTTAAATTGGCTGAAAGACTTAAAAGATTTTTCATGTTTTGATATAGATTTTAATAATTTCTGCGATGTTTTATATTTTCATGGCAAGGGCGATATGATTGTTAATATTAGGCAGCATCAATATTTCAAAGAAAGAATAGTAAATTTTAACGAGATAATATTTGATAATTGTGGCCATGCTCCTCATCTAAGCGACTTATCCAGCTTTAGATCTGAAATTTTAAAATTTTAAAAAGCTACTTTATTGCATTGGTAACAAGATTTTTTCTCTCGATTATGGCATAGTTTTTGTATAAGAAGTTCGTTGAAATTTTGTCTATATAGATGTTTAAATTTTCTAGAAAATTATATTGGTGTAAATTCTGGTGCTGATTATTAACTTGATTAATTTTATAAAATATGGCACAATTGATTCTGAGGTTAATTATTGAAATATTAAATATGAATAAGATTCGCAGGGTTTTTCTTTTGCTTGTTATGCAGGCCGTGAGGATATCCCCACTTTTAGCAGGCCTTTATAAGCAAAACGAAAGCACATCGGCGATCCACTTTTTTACCAAAAAAGTAGATGACGGCAAGCCTGTTCATGGTTATTATAAATACGATCGCTTTAAAAATATTGTAGATTGTATTGAATTAGCGATAGATCCTCTTAATAATCCTTTGGCTAAATGCAACAAATATCCTTGGAAAGAAAACCACGATCCTGTTTGCTTTGAAATATTAGAGAATTGCAATAATATTATATCGAATGCTGAAAAGATGAGTGGAGCCGAGGGAGGGCCGCCCATTTCTATTACTGCGCTTGATGAGATGCATATAAAGGTACTTAAATGTAATATGTCTGGTAATGGTAGAGATGAGTGCGATGATGGTTTTAAAAAATATGCTGATGAATTTATAGAAAAAAAAATTAAAAACGCGCAGGGATTTAAAAAGGGTAGCTATAGGGATGACTATCTTGCAGGGCTTTCTATATCTTTTATTATGTCAATTTTTTTCGATAATCGTAACATTGATTCTTATGAGGGTTTAAAAAAAGCAGCTTTACCAATTTTGGGGGCGTCGATTTTTTCTCTTTTATTGGCGCTAATGATGCCTTATCAGCCTAGAGAGACTGAGGATGGTTATTTAGGCGCCTATCTTAGAGAAGAGTCTCCAGATATATTTCCCGTTTTATCTAGAGAAGCGATTAAGAGCATTTTGGACTGTGCCGAAAGGGCCAATGAAGAGGCCAAGGCTTGTTTTAAGATTTCATTTGCGGCATCGATTAATGGTTGTGTTTATTTTGCGATATGCAGGATTCGTGATTGCGTACAGAGATCTAGGGCTAGAGGCGATGAGCATAGCGAAGATGGGGGAGGTGTGGAGATGTGGAATGTGTCAGCTTTCAGAGGGTCGGGGACGGTATTGGGTATGCCACCGCTGCAACCAAGAGCGCCTGATGATCTCAGTGGGCCGTTGCCGGCACCGCTGACGCTAGCAAGACCAAGCGCGCCTAATAGTCCTCCTCGTGGAGTTGTGGTAGGGCCACCAGAGGGCCGGGGCCGGTAATGGGTCTGCCATCGCTGACGCAACCATGCGCGCCTAATAATCCTTTTCGTGGAGTTGTGGTAGGGCCATTAAGGCAAAGTCAGTCAAGGGGTTGGTTATAATTTATTGATCTTTATATTGATGGTTTTTAGAAGATCTTTTTAAAGATGTGGTCAATATTTTTTGTGTGATAATCACAATTAAATAGGTCTTCAAGCTTTCTAATTGATATTTTGTCAGTTATTTCTTTATCTTGCTTGAGGAGTTCTAAAAAGCTATTTGCCTCTTTATTCCATATTTTCATGGCATTTGTTTGAACAATTTTGTAAGCTTCTTCTCTTGATATTTTGGCCTCTTCAATTAAAGCTAGCAGCACCCTTTGAGAAAACACTAAGCCGCTCAAATTATTAAGATTGTCTTGCATTTTATTAGGATATATTTGCAAATTTTCAATTAGGCTTGTTAGCCTATATAATGCAAAGTCAAGGGTAATGCAAGCATCAGGGCCAATCATTCTTTCGACTGATGAGTGGGAAATGTCTCTTTCGTGCCACAGTGCCACATTTTCCATCGCTGGCAGTGAATATGAGCGAATCATTCTGGCTAAGCCGGTTAAATTTTCACTAAGAACAGGATTTCTTTTGTGGGGCATTGCTGAACTCCCTTTTTGACCTTTTGAGAAATATTCTTCAACTTCAAGAACCTCGGTTCTTTGAAGGTGGCGTATTTCTACAGCAATATTTTCAATTGAAGATGCAATAATAGCCAATACGCTAAAAAATGCTGCATGTCTGTCTCTGGGTATTACTTGGCTAGAAACAGTTTCACTGCTAAGATTTAGTTTTTTGGCTACATATTCCTCAACAAATGGATCAATATTAGCATATGTGCCAACGGCACCTGATATTGCGCATATTGATATTTCTTCCTTGGCTGATTTTAGCCTTTCTAAATTGCGCTTAAATTCGGCGTAGAATCTTGCCATTTTAAGGCCAAATGTTACAGGTTCTGCGTGAATGCCGTGAGATCTGCCAACGCATACGCTATATTTATGAGACTGAGCTTGTTTTTTAAGTGCTAATAACAGATCTTCAAGTTTGTAAATTAAAAGATCGCTTGATTGCGATAATTGCACACATAAAGAGGTGTCTAATATATCAGAGCTGGTCATGCCGTAATGAATATATCGAGAATTTTCTCCAACAAGTTCAGCAAGATGAGTTAAAAATGCTATCACATCATGCTTGGTAACTTGCTCGATTTCATCAATTCTTTGGGGGTTAAATTTGTTGCCTGATTTTTTAAAATTATTGCAAATTCTTAATGCTCCACCCTTTGGTGCAATATTGATCTCTTCTAATGCCTCAAGGGCATAGATTTCTATATCAAACCAAATTTTATATTTATTTTCTTGAGACCAGATTGCCGTCATTTCTGGTCTTGAATATCTTGTAATCATTAAATTATAGAATAAATTTAGATAAATCGCTTTTAGAAGATGCTATATCTTGAACATATTTATCAACATATTTTTTGTCAATTTTGACAATTGTTCCGTCTTTAAGTTCGCTAGCGTTAAAGCTTAGTTCTTCAAGAATTTTTTCAAGCATAGTGTGCAATCTTCTGGCTCCAATATTTTCCACCTCATTATTGACCTTGTGCGCTAAGCGCGCTATTTCTGAGATGCCATCTTTGGTAAAATTTAATTTTATATTTTCAACATTGATTAATGCAATATACTGCCTAATTAAGCTTGATTTTGGTTCGCTTAGTATTTTAACAAGGTCTTGTTCGTTTAGAGGTTTTAATTTGACTCTTATAGGAAATCGGCCTTGCAATTCTGGGAGCAAGTCTGAAGGTTTGGCCACGTGGAATGCTCCAGAGGCTATAAATAAAATATGATCAGTTTTTACAAGTCCATATTTTGTATTAATTGTGGTGCCTTCAACGAGCGGCAGAAGGTCGCGCTGGACGCCTTCGCGAGAGACTTCGCCACCGCGAAAATTTGATTTGGTGCATATTTTGTCTATTTCATCTAAAAAGACTATGCCGTCATTTTCCACTGCCGATATTGCATCTTTAATTAGGCGATCTTCATCGATCATTTTATCTGATTCTTCAGCTATAAGATTTTTCATGGCATCTTCAACTGACATGCGAGATTTTTTGCGCTTTTCACTGCCCATGGCTTTGCCAATCATATCAGAAATATTGATCATGCCAATTTGAGCTCCTGGAATATCAAAGCTAGCTGACATGGAGTTGCTTGAATCTATTATATCAAGCTCAATTTCTTTGTCATTTAGATCTCCCTGATCAAGCATTTTAGAAAATTTATCCTTGGTTTCTTTGCTTGAATTATCGCCAAGTAATATATTTAAAATTTTTCTTTTAGCAAATTCTTGAGCTTTTTGCTTAACAATATTTCTTTGTAATATTCTAACATTTTTAACAGCAACATCAAGAAGATCGCGAATGATTGAGTCTATGTCGCGCCCAACATATCCAACTTCAGTAAATTTTGTTGCCTCAACTTTAACAAACGGGGCATTTGCTAACTTTGCCAATCTTCGAGCTATTTCGGTTTTGCCAACTCCAGTAGGACCGCTCATTAGAATATTTTTTGGCATGATTTCTTCGCGAAGTTCTGGCTCAACTAATTTTCTTCTAAAGCGATTGCGAAGCGCAACAGCAACTGCTTTTTTAGCCTCATCTTGCCCGATAATATCTTTATCAAGTTCGCTTACAATTTGTCTTGGAGTAAGTTCTTGGCTAAGGCTGATAATATTTGGCGCAGTTTTTTGTTTATTCTTTTCTTTTATTGGCATTTTGATTCATAGAGTTATGTTTTACATTACCATCATAAAATGTAGTAATGTTTAATAAAAATACTAGTGTTGAATTTACAAAACTTGTTGAAATTATTAATAATATTTTCATAAAAATTTCAAAATTTCAATTATTGACCACCTAACTTGCTCAATGCCATAATTTTTATAGCTGCTGGTTACGATAATTTCATTAAAAAAAGCTGGCCATTTTTTTGACATATTTTTAATTTTGTTAATATAGTCAGATTGTTCAGTTTGAGATATTTTGTCACATTTGGTGAGTATGATTTGAAAGGATATTGCGAGGCTGTTAAAATTATTGATCATTTCATGGTCTGAAGATTTTAGATCTTTTTTTGGGTCAATTAGAAGAAAAGTTCTTTTAAGGTTTTGTCGATGAGCCATATATTCAAAGGCGCTTTTTTGCCAATGTTTGATATTTTTTTCACTTGCTTTGGCAAATCCATAGCCGGGCATATCTACTATTACAAAGCCGTCCTTATAGCCCTGTAATTTAAAAAAATTCAATTGCCGTGTTCTTCCAGGGGTATTTGAGACAATAGCAATTTTTTGTCCTAATAAAGCGTTAATTAAGCTAGATTTTCCAACATTTGAAGCGCCAATAAATGCTATTTCAGGCCGGTGGCAAGATTTTACTTGTGAATAATTATGAGCTCCATATAAAAATTGTGCATTGCCAGTGAAAATGGATTTTGGATTAAGATTCTTCATTGCTAATTAATTTTTGGATCATTTCTAAATCTGATTGAGTATCCACTGATATTGGCCTGGAGTTGGTTATTTTAACATATATTGACATATTATTTTCAAGGGCCCTGAGTTGCTCAAGGCCTTCTCTTTTTTCAAGTTGAGAAGGTGCTAATTTGATAAATTTTTCTAAGGATTTTGCTTTATAAACATATATACCAATATGATGGTAATAAGTATTTTGGCTTTTGCTGTAAGGTATTGGGCTTCTTGAAAAATAAAGCGCCCTGCCCTCTTCTTGAGATTTTTTAAAGGCTATGGCGATTTTTACAATATTTGGATCGTTAATTTCATTATGATTTGTTATTGGATATGCTAAAGTCGTGATGTCGTGATTATTTTTAATTGCTACATTTGCTACATTATTGATTATTTGGGGGTCAATATTAGGCAAGTCTCCTTGTAGATTAATTATATATTCATATTTATTTGAAATTTTCTGATATGCTTGATAGATTCTGTCGGTCCCTGATGGAAGTTTAGGGTCTGTTAAAATTGCTTTAAATCCAGAACTGGCAACTTTGGTAAATATTTCTTGGCAATCACAGGCAACAAAAACATTGCTAATATTACTTTTTTTTGCTTGGCTACATACTCTTTCTATCATGGTTTTATTGTTAATAATAGCCAATGGTTTATTTGGAAGCCTTGATGAAGCGAGTCTTGCTGGTATTATTATGGCGATATTATTCATTTTGATTAGAAGTTTCTTGATTAATAGGAAGCTTTTTAACTTTTAATTGCTTTAATTCGTAATCATCTCTTTTTATAACCTTGAATTTGTAATTTTGAATTGTAAAGCTCTCATTTTCTTGAGGTATGCGCCCTAAGTGACTTATAATAAAGGCATTAATATTATATGCATCATCGCTTTCTGCTATGTCCCAATTTAAAAATCTATTAATATCTCTGATTAAAATATGGGCGGGTATTTTATAGTCACCAGATCTAGTTTTGATTATTTTTGCACCTTGCGCATCATCTAGCTCTTTAACCTCTCCAATAATTTCTTCAACAACATCTTGTAAAGTAATTAGTCCTTGCAAAGAGCCATATTCATCAACAACAATTGCTATCTTGCTGCGGTTTTTTTTAAATTCATCAAGTTGAGTTTTGAGTGAATTTGTAGTTGGAACAAAAATTGGTTTAGATATTATTTTATCAAGATTTAAATCACTTAATGGCAAGTTTTTTTCATTAATTTCATATAGGGCATTAGATAGTTTTTTGCTATTAAGAATTGCTATAATATTTTCTCTTTCATTTTTCCATAGTGGTATTCTGCTAAATGGGCTATTAAGGGCATTTTTGATAATTTCTTCTTTGGCAAGGTCGATATTGAGGGATTCAATATTTTTGCGATAAACCATGACCTCGCTGATATCAGTGTCAGAAAGATCAAGAACTCCTTCTAACAAGTCTTTGTCTTTTTTAACTATCGAGCCATCAATAGCTTTAAGCTCAATAGTGCTTCTAAGCTCGGAGAGTTCTTCTGTCTTAGAGTTTGATATTTTCTTTTTAAAAAAAATTGCAACAAATCTATTAATGAATTTTTGTATATAATTAGTTAATGGGTAAAAGAATCTCAAAACAATCCATATGATTGGAAAAAATAACATTAGCATTTTTTCTGGAGCCTTAATGGCAAATGTTTTTGGCATTATTTCAGCAAATATAATTACTAAAATCGTCATTGATGCAGTGGCATATATAAGCCCCGCCTCTCCAAATAATTTAATAAAGATGCTTGCCGCAAGTGTAGATGCTAAAATATTTACCAAATTATTGCCAACCAGCATTGCGCTCACTACCTTTTCTCTTTGGGTAAGGAGTTTGTCAATTCTGATGGCTTTTTTATTACCTCTACTCTTTAATTGATGAATCCTAGCTCTCGAAACGGCTGTAATTGATGTTTCTAGGCAGGAGAATATAGAAGAGCAGCAAATAAGGATTAATATTGCAATTAAATAGCCGCTATTAATATCGCTAAAAATTTCTATCATAATTTACTTGATTCAAAGTTTATTCTAGGGTCAATTAATTTATATGTTATATCACTAATAATATTCATAATTAATCCTAATAATGTAAATATATATAGTGAAGCAAATATTACAGGATAATCTCTAGCAATAACAGATTCGTATCCTAACAAGCCCAAGCCATCCAATGAAAAAATAATTTCAATTAGCATTGAGCTGGTGAATAAAATAGCAAATAATGTTGCTGGAAGGCCAGCAATAATTATTAGCATAGCATTGCGAAAAATATGACGATATAAAACTTGTTGCGAATTTAATCCTTTGGCTCGAGCGCAAATTACATATTGTTTATTAATTTCTTCTATAAAGGAGTTTTTAACAAAAAATGTAAGAGCTGCAAACCCACCCAATACCATTGAAATAATTGGTAAAAAGATATGCCATAAATAATCTAATATTTTTTGCATTAGATTGAGTTGTTCAAAATTTTCAGATACCAGCCCTCTAATAGGGAAGATATTAAAAAAATTGCCGCCGGCAAATAGAGTTACCAGCAAGATTGCCAATAAAAATGCCGGTATGGCGCTAAAAATTATTATTATTGTGCTTGTGGCAATATCAAATTTTGCGCCATCATAAAGAGCCTTTTTAATGCCCAAAGGTACTGATATTAAATATATTATTATTGTGGTAAATAATCCTAGCGAAACTGAAACTGGCAATTTTTCTATTAGTAGGTCGGTTACTTTTTTATCTTGATAAAAGCTATTGCCAAAATCAAATTTAATGAATTTTGATATCATTAGCCAAAATCTGTCTAGCAGAGATTTGTCAAATCCATAATCCTTTTCGATTTTTAGAATTATTTCAGGATCAATTCCTAGCGAAGATTGATATTGTTGATTGTTATTAATTATTGACGCTTCTTTAACATCTCCATTTATTTCAATATCATGATTTATTTTAGATAATAGTTTTTCAACCGGACCACCAGGGGCTGTTTGTATAATTGCAAAATTAATTGCCATTATAATAAATAAGGTTGGAATGATGAGGGCTATTCGCTTTAATATATATATTAACAATTTATAAGTATTTTTAAGTAAGTTATTATGCGCAAATTTATTATAAAAATATCAATTGCTTTTATATTATGTATCACATATTTTAATTTAAGCAATTAGTTTTATAAGATGTCCATTTTAAATAGCGGATGCTATTTAATTATAGTTATTTTGTTTTTATTAATAATTGTTTTTAAAATAATTTAAATTGATTTTAGTATTTAAAAAGTGACTATACTTCCAAAATTTAAAGATCTGGGTTTATCTAAAGATATGATTCATCGTTTGCATGAAAAAGGCTTTGAAGAGCCTACCCCAATTCAGCAAAAGACAATTCCTTTCATATTGCATGAAAGTAGAGATCTTATTGCAAAAGCCCAGACCGGAACCGGAAAAACGGGGGCGTTCGGTATTTCAATTATTGAAAAGACTATACCTCAGGCTAATCATGTGCAGTCAATTATCTTGACGCCAACTAGGGAGCTTGCCATACAAGTTACTGAAGAGTTAAATTCTTTTTCATTAAATCAAAAAATTAGAATCTCATCAATTTATGGCGGGCAGCCAATAGAAAGGCAAGTTAATAGATTGGCAAGAGGCGTTGATATTGTTGTGGGAACGCCAGGAAGAATTCTGGATCATCTAAAGCGCGCAACTTTAGATATATCAAAAGTAGATCATGTCATACTTGATGAGGCAGATGAAATGCTAAATATGGGTTTTGTGGAGGATATAGAAGTTATTTTATCCAAGGCCTCTCAAAATAGAAGAACTATTTTATTTTCAGCAACAATGCCAAGTCGTGTTGAAAAATTGGCAAAAAAATATATGAAGCAATATGAGGTTATTTCCTCAATTGTTGCTAATAAAGGCAATAAAAACATAGAGCAAATTTATTTCGAAGTTGCTCAAGCAGATAAATTTGAAGCTTTATTTAGAATTATTGATGTTGAAGAGAGTTTTTATGGGATGGTTTTTTGTAGAACAAAAATTGATGCCGATGAAATAGCCAGTAAGTTATTTAATCGAAGCTGTAGATCCGAGGCTATCCACGGCGATTTATCTCAAGGTCAAAGGGAGAAGGTCTTGCAAAAATTTCGTAATAAAAAAATAAATATTCTAGTAGCAACTGACGTAGCAGCTAGAGGTATCGATATAGATGATCTAACTCATGTAATTAACTACTCATTGCCCCAAGATCCAGAAAGCTATGTACACAGAATTGGAAGAACTGGTAGGGCTGGTAAAAGCGGTACCGCTATTACATTAATAACACCATCTGAATATCGCAAATTAATATCGATACAAAAGGTCGCCAATACTAAAATTACTAAGCAGAAAGTTCCAAATCCTAGCGAAATCGTTAATTGCAAAAAGCAAAGAATTAGATCAAAAATATCAGAAATAATTAATCAGGAAAGTTTCGGAGATCACGAGATAGTTGCTAAAGAGATATTAAATCAAAGCCAAGATCCCATTAAAGTTGTTGCCGCCTTGCTAAAAATGTCTTTTAATGATGAGTTGAATATGGATAGCTATTCAATAATAGACGATATATCAGCTTATAAAAAAAATAAAGATTTTTATTATGATGATAGAGGCACTGCCGGATATCATCCAATTGGCAATAGCGGTAAAAGAGGATATATTGATCGAAAAGGCACGGCCAGACTCTTTATCGCCAAAGGTAAAAGCGACATTGAAAGTGTTAAGGAGTTAGTTAATTTTATCCATAGAGAAACAAAGGTCGAAAAAAGCCATATAGATGACGTTAAAATGTTTGATAATTTTTCATTTTTTGTAGTTCCATATAGTGATGCTCAGAAGGTGTTGAAATATTTTCAAAAAATATCTTGTGGCAAAAAGTCAATTGTATCAATGGCTAAAAAGAAGAAAGAAAGTAAAGGCTCTAAAAAATAGTCAAATATTTACGTTTTAAGTCATTTAATGCTGCGTTAAGATATGTCAATATTAGAAATATTTACATATTTCAAATAAATAAAATATTATTTGTTGTTTTTTTTAAATGATTTATCAACATTCATAATAGTTTATTAATATTGACTTATTGCAAAATGCTCAATCAAGTTAATTAAACTTTTGATAAAATTTATGTCGCAAGGAGGTACCCTGTCTATATTAGAATCTATAAAAAATAAAATAAGTAATTTTGACAAGGGCGGTAAGTCTAATAAGAATATTGGCGCTGATATTGAAAATAACATTGATAATATATCTAATGATATTAATAGTTCTGAGCAAATAACTCAAGAGGTGCAAGGAAATATTGAAGATAGTGGCGCTAATAACTTTAGTGAAGATATTAATATTAACCAACAAAATCAAGAAGATATGAGCTCTAACAATGATAGTAACAATATCGACGCAATAGATTCAAATATTAACACGCAAGATGATCAAAGTGATATAAAGCAAGATATTGATATTTTTGAAGGTGATGAAAATTTAGAATCTATGGATATTGACTCTGATGACCTTGATGATGATTTTGATGATTTTGAGCTTGATGATTTGACATTGGATCATGATGATAAAGTTGAAGCGGATCCTGATGATGTCCTTGACAAAGAAATACCCCAAGAAGACATATCGAAAGAAGAAATAAATATGGATGATAATTCCAATGATTTGTTATCAGAGGCTGAGATTGAGCAAGGTAGTGATGATGAATTACTGGATGATGATTTTGATTTGAGTAAAGAATCTTCTAGTGATCAGGAAGATTTTGACGGCAATGAGGATGCTGAATTTTCAGATTTCGAACTAGATCAGCAACATAGTGCCGACCAATTAGAAGATGATCTTGTTCAAGATAGTAATAATGAATTTGCAGCCAGTGAAAATGCAGATATAGATGATATTGATCAAGATCTTGAAATGCAAGATTTTGAAGATGAATTATCAGCTACTGAAAATTTGGCCGAGCAAGATTCTGGTCAAGAATTTGCTAATAGCGGCGCTGATAATCTAGAGTCTCAATTTAATAATGAAGATGATATAGAAATAGATGATTTAGATGTTGTTGCAGAGGATGAATTTGATCAAGCAAATATTGCTAGTAATAATTTAGAATCTGTTGATGATCAAGATTTTGCCCAGGAATCTGATGATGATTTGGGTGACATGGATGATGAAATGCTTGATAATAGCCTTGATTTAGAGGGTGAAGGTGAAGAAGAAGACTCTCTCATTGATGATGATTTTGAATCTGCAGATTCGGATTTGAATAATTTTGAAGATCAAGATGATCAAGAAGATGAGCTTAATATGGCAAATCTTAACGACACCAAGCCTTTGTCAAATGATAAAAGCGACAAATCATCAATAATATATGAGTCAACTCTTGCCAAAGCCACTCAATCTATTAAAAAATTATCAAATGCCAAAGAATTAATATCTGGAGCATCAAATTTTACACAAGATCAAGATATGCAAAATATAGCAGCAAGAATCCTTGAGCCAAAATTAGAAAAGTGGGTCAATGAGAATCTGCCAGATTTGGTAGAAAAAATTGTTCAAGAAGAGATCAAAAAAATTATACCTTCAAATCAAGAAGATTAATTGCTTTAATATGTTAGTAATAATTATTTTAATAATAATTATTACCATTATTATTAAAATGATATTTTATTTTCATATAAGTCCGGTAGGTCATTTTCATATAGAATTACATCATTTTTGGTGACATTTTGATCAATCCATTTTTTTGCAAATGCAGAATCATTAAATTGTAAAATTTGTTGAAAAGGATTTGCAAATTGCTTTAAGGTATCCATAAAAGATTGAACCCTTTGTGGCTTAATTATTATTGCAATATCTATTATTTTGATTGCTTCACATGCTAAAAGTCGATGCTTTTCATCATGTAGCTCCCCTAATTCAACCATGCCAGGAGTAACTAATATTGCCCTGTTATTGTCTTTTTTAAATAATTTAAGAATATTAAGTGCGTTTGAAAATCCGCTTGGATTTGCATTATAAGAGTCATCAATAATTATTGGGCTATTATTATTTTTGATGACCTCAACTCTATGATTAATTTGGGGCATTGATTTTAACGAGCTTATAATAGTGTCTATATCTATTTCTAATTTATGGGCAATTGCAATTGAGATGGCAATATTTCCTGCATGATGCTTTCCATATAGAGGGCAATGTATTTTGTGGCTTTTATTATTGATTTTGATTGTAAATTTAATGCCACTAATATCTTGTTCAATATTTGATATTATGTAGTCATTATTATTATCCTGGCCAATATTAATAGCATTAGCGCTATATTTTTTAATATATTTTTTATCAATTGTATCATTATTTAAAAAACAAAAGCCATTATTAAGATTTTTGCTAATTTCAAATTTTGCTTGAGCTACATTATCTATGGATTTGAATCTTTCATAATGAGCATTGCCAATTGCAGTTATAGCGCTATAATCTGGCTTTGTTAGCTTGCATAATCTTGCAATTGATCCAATTCCATAGGCTCCCATTTCAACTATAAAATATTCATGCTCTTTTGTAAGTTTTTCTCTAATGATTCTAGTGATGCCCATTGAGGTATTAATGCTGCCCGGAGTGCATAATGTTGGTTTATAAAAAGATAATATATGATTGAGAATATGCTTAGTTGATGTTTTGCCATAGGATCCTGTTATTGCAATTATTTTGGGGCTGAGCTTCTTGATTTTATCTTTTGCCTGGTTAAGAAATTGTTTTTGTATATATGTTTCATAAGGAAGTAGCAATATATTGGATAATATGATAATATATGGTAATATTTGGATTATAATGACGATTGTAGTTGATAATATAAGAGGCTTATAAAAATCAATAATATTGATAGCACTAAATGATATTGCAAAAATTAGCATAAAATACAATGATAAGATTTTTTTGACTCTTGATGTTATTATTAGAGGTTTTTTACTATTTCTTAACATTGGATTTATTTGCTTGATCGCAAATATTATTAAAATTATTGACGATATAATAGGAAAAATCAGTTGATTTATAAATATTGATAAAAATGCCAATATTACAATTATAAGTGAAAGTTTTTTATCAATTAGTTTTAAATTAGTGGCTATATTTATTATAAATCTCTTATTATCATATTCTTCTTGCTGAAAAAGGTGCATGAATATTAATGATCTTTTATATATAAAATAGCAAAATATTGCTATATAGATGTTTGTTAATATTAGTGATTCCATTAGATGTCAGAGGAAATAAAATTTAATATTAAATTTTGAAGTTGAAATTTGCCATTACTTAAAATGTTGTAATGATTAAAATTTTTCAGTTTAACTAGCTTGGAACCCTTAATTAGCTTATTAAATTGCTCGGCCATTTCTATTGGAGTTTCTTGATCTTGATCGCCATTTATAATTAATGTTTTGTTTTTGATTTTAAGAGCTGCATTGCTCAAATCTTCGCTAATTGTTTTAACAAATATTTCTTTCATTATCCCTTTTGCACTCTTATAGTCGCGACTACCAAATTTATTTGAATATTTTTCTTTGAAGTTAGTATTAAATAGTTTGTCTAATTCTGAAAGGTTCTTTGCCGCTATTTTCATTAATAAAGCTTTGCATTTAAATAATATTGATCTTTTTCTCTTAAGGCCTGCAGCACTTATTAAAACCAGCCCATTTATTTTGTTGCCATAATTTAGGCAATATTTTATGGCAACTCTGCAGCCAAAAGAGTGGCCAATTAAAAATATTTTTTCATTTTTTTGATCAGTATAATTATTGATAATATTTGCATAATCTGATACTGATAAAGCAGCGCTTGGAGTATTGGATTTTCCAAATCCAGGAAAGTCAATTAATATATTGTGAAATTTTTTAAAATATTTTGCTAATTCTAGAAAGCATTTGTGATCTTGTCCCCAGCCATGAAGCCATATAATTTTGATATCACTATCTTGATTGCCTATTGCTTTATCAAATATTTTGCTAGCCATCATTATTATTATCTAATTTGTTTAAATTTTCTATTTGTTTTTTAATTTCATTAATTTGTATTTCATAATCTTTGCATTTTGCTGGATCAGATTTGTTCAATTCTTTTTTATTTTCTAAGTCAATTAATTGGTTTTGAAGACGCCAAGTGTAAATTTTTCTTTTAGCTTCCTCTTTCTTTTTTTCTTGATTTACTACTATTGGGCCAGCGCTAGCAGGCTCCTGCGCAGATAGTGATGCTTTTTTCTTATCGCCTTCTGAAGTTGGGTCTTCGCTATGTCCAGCAGTTGTTGAAGCTGTAGATGATGATATTGAATTATTATCATCGGCTGGATCTGTCTGACTATCCTGATTTCCAGCAGTTGAAAATGCTTCGTCATCGGCATCATTTTTTTGTTTTGGATGTGGTTGAGCGCTATAGTCATTTGTTTTTAGAGCATTAAGTTTATTGTTAAAAGCATCTCTCCTTGATTGCTCAAAATCTTTTGGAAAGTGATCGGGATCACTTTTCTCTATTTCTTTAAGTGCTGCTGTAGCTTCTTTTAGAGCATCCTGAAAATCTTTATCATTTATTATTTTTTCTTGACTTTCTTTATCTTTTACTTTTAAAAGATTGTTAAAGTGGTCTACCCCAATTTTTTCTGCATATTTTTCGGTGAATAATTCTGCAAATCTTGTATTATTCTTATTTTCCTTATTTGCCTTTTGCGTTTCTTCGTCAATTAATATTAGTTTTGACATAATTGGTACTCTTTCTTGTTCTATTGAGCCATCTCTATTTTTTATCTCATAATTAATATCTTTTTTTAGGGCGCTATTTAATTCTTTGTTTATTTTATTTTGATTATCAATTTCGAATTCGAAATGATTTTTTTTCTGCGCTTTACCTTTTATTAATTTTGCATGGATTAGACTTGATTGCTTGATCCATTTCTCTTTATCTTTATCAGTTGTTGGGTTTTTCGTAAGATTATCTTGCCTTAGCTGCTCTATTTCCTTTCTTACTTTTTCCTTTTTTTCTTTAGTTTGCGTGCCTTTTTTAGGATTTCTTCCTCCAAATGGTTTTAATGCAATTTTATTACTTTTTTTGGCCTTCTCAAGTTTGTTTGTCACTATCCTTGTAGCTAAGTTTGATGTTAAGCGATCAGCTGCATTAATATGTGATAGTGGATTTATATCTCTAAATTTAGACCCCCTTTCTTTTCTTTCGATTTTTCTTTTAAAGTTTCGTCTGGCCATTGTAGGGTTGTTTGCTACGTCTCTTCTAAGTGCATGATAAAGTCCTAGGGCATTATTTTTTAATTGCTTTGCTTTTGCGCTAACATAATAGCTTCGGCCATAAGCTTTTCTACTACTTCCTATGGGTTGCAGCAATCTTGTTTTTAATTGATAACCTTTAATACTAATACTTTTGGATTTTAATTCATAATCTTTTAATATGTCTTTTCTTTTAATACGAGCATCATGATGTTTGGCTTTGCGCTCCAATCTGTCAGACTCAAGGTTTTTTAAGAATTTTTCTTGCTTTTCTTTATCGTGTGCAAATCTGCTAGCTGCTTGGCTTGTTGATAATGTTGAGCTGTTTCTAATGTGTCCCTTAATACTGCTTTGATTGAGGAATTTATCAATATCTGATTCATCAATTCCATTTTTTATACCCCAATTTTTTGCCCTCTCCCTGATTTTATCTCTTGCTTCTGAGTCTGGAATAAAATTAGGGTCTTTCTTCATATCTTTTGCTATGAGTGAAATTTGTTTTTTCATTGGGTCTTCAATTAAAATCTTGTCGAGTCTCCTTGATATATTGTGATCATTAATTCTTAAAAGAGCAAATTTAGTGCTACTACTTTCCATTTTTTGCTCTGGTCTATTTTCATTGAAACCCATTTTTTGGTTGATTAATAGTTCTTTTGCTTTTTGCCTAACGAATCCCTGAAGCCTATCGGGTGGAACTTTATCTTTTGCGGCTATTTGTTGAGCTTGCGCTATTGCATCGTCAATAATTCTTGTGCCAATGCCTCTAACCGGCATTTTATTTCCAATGGCATTGGTTATTTTGTCAATTTTTTTAACAGTATTAGCGGCTCCTTTGACAAGATTAGGCATAGTGGCTCGAGCTGTAAATTTTGCAGCCTTGGCTCCATATTTTAATGTTGATGCAGTAGCTTTAAACATAGATTTTCTTACATTGCTCATTATTGCCGATGCCATTGCAAACGAACCTTGTCCACTTGCTTGTCCAGCCATGTCTGATCTGCTTCCTCGTGATTCTGCTCCGCCATATGCTGCAAGATTTGTAGCAAATGATTCGCATTGTTTTAATATAAGATATGTAAAATATATAAGTGCGGCAATTTTTATAAATATAAAAAACCATTCAGGGAATGATCTATCAATTTCGGCTTTCGGCACTGTAAAATATAATAATTTTGGTGGTATAATTTCCTGACTAATAAAGCATGTTCTATAAAATAGCATTGAGTTAAATTCTTCTTTTATTATGAATAGGAATAAGCCCAATACTGCGAATATTATTAATATTTCTAGTGATCGTGAAACTAAAAAGGCTATCCATTTATTAAGCATGGAGGCTGTTGTTTTATATAGTGATAAGCAAATAAATATTGGACCTAATGATAAGGCGAATATAATTTTTAAAATATTGGTAATATACACTGCTGCTGCATAAAATATCATAAAAATAAAGAAGGCAATCAAGCAATAAATTATGGCTATATATATTATGCCAAATATAGAATTGAAAACTAGTCCAAATATTTTATTAGTTACAGCCTCTGAAAAAAATGACTTAATCATTGTGTCAGGACATGCGAATCTTGAAGCCTTTGTTCCTGATTCCATAATGCCTGAGCATATTGCTTCTTCAAGCCGGTCATCAATGCTATTAGGTATTATTGATACCATTGATATAAGGGATGTTAGACCATCTGTGAAAAATTGAACTATATATGTATTGTAAGCATCCCAGCTAGTTGGGCTAGTAAACATTACAATAAGGGCAATTTTTATTGCCCTATTCATAATTTCTGATCTCTTAATTTCTACAATTCCAGCTAATATAGAAAATCCGAAAATAGCTACATATAATATTAATGAAAGCCTTATAAAGCTGCTAAAAGAAGATGATATAATTTTTGTATATATTTCTTGAAGTAGGCTTGGTTTATTAACGCCATCCATCGTTCTTTCACTAAGTACAAGTTTTTCAAAAAAGTCAACAACTTGCTCAACTAGTCCAGGATCTATTGCTCCACCTATGCCGCTAAGGAATTGAACCTGATAGCTACCTGAATTATCTGGGTAGTAATCATCATAAAAAAATAGATCTATACTATCTCCAGCTGATGCGCCTATTTGTTGTAGCTGTTCTTTTGTAAATTCTATTAAATAGGAGTATGAAATGCAATCTCCATTTTTTCTGGCTTCGCATTTTAACTCTCTTGCAAATAAATGATAGGATTTATCTATACTTACACCATTTGACTTGGAAAAACTAATATAGGAGTTCAGGCCCATTTCATATGAACATATTTTTTGTGATTCAGGTTGTTGCACTCTTCTATCAACAGGGCTAACTATAGACATTGATTGATAATAGAAGGTTGGATCTGATATAAATTTTCTATCAGGTGTTTCTGTAATTGCAGAATGATCTACGCAAATTCCTGGGTTAATTCCACCAACATCGCTTCCTTTTTTTACATCGCTTCCTTTTTTTATTGGGCAAAAACATTCAGTAGTTGCACTTTCGTTTGTTAGAGATGCACATATTTTGCATGTTGGGATATCATTATGACCTTCTGTTGAATGAGGTATAATTCTATTGCTAATTTTAATGAGCATATTTTTGCCATTATATCTTAGCCCAGTTTTTTGCCATTCACTTGTTTGACCATCTTCTGTACTTCTATCTTGCACTGCACCAAAGGTGCTAGGTTCAGAGGTGTGATGAGTATATCCCCCTTGGACATATGAGACTTTTGAGTCGATTATTGCGGATGCAGTGTCCATAAAGTTATTTTGCTCAATACAAGTATCTTTCTTGTTTTGTGTACAGCTAGCCAGAAATAGTGACGATATTAGTATGATTGGTATTATTTGAATTTTATTCCAAATATGATTCATTAATTATAATCAATAAATAAAATGGTACCTGCGGCCGGACTTGAACCGGCAAGGGCTAATGCCCCACGGATTTTAAGTCCGTTATGTCTACCAATTCCATCACGCAGGCATGACTCAAGGGGAGTTTAAAGATAATTATTGCTAATTTCTAGGTTTTTTTAAATAAATTTTATAATTAATTTTTAGTGAATAATCAAATGGTGGGTCTGGGTGGACTTGAACCACCGACCTCGCACTTATCAGGCGCGCACTCTAACCAGCTGAGCTACAAACCCATTAATTAATTACAAGTAAAATTAATCATAAATTATAACCAATATAATAAAATGTTATAACTATCTATCTATTTTGTCAATAATATCAGAAAATAAAATAGCTGGCAAATATCCGCCAGAAATTTTATTTGTTGGCCTGTAATTATCATTACCAATCCAAACTCCAATAATATATTTATTGTTGTAACCCACAAACCAAGCGTCGCGATAATTTTGACTAGTTCCTGTTTTACCTCTTAGATTATTAATTTGAAAATCATTTTTATTTGCTTTTTTTCCTGTGCCGCTATTAATTACTTCGTGCAAAAGTTCATCTATCATGGCTACAGATTTATTTGATCTTACTGGACCCATTTTTGAGCCAAATTTTTTATATATAATGTTATTGTCAAGGCTAATTTCGTCAATGTAGCTAGGCATTAAAAAATATCCTTTATTTGCAATTATAGAGTAAGAACTAACAATATCATATAATGTTGTAGATGAAGAGCCAAGGGCTATGGTAAGATCTTTTTTATCATATGTTTCAATTCCAAATTTTATCAATAAATCGCTTATTTTTTTTAAAGATACCTCTTTAGCAAGTTGAATGGAGACTGAGTTTAGTGAATTTGCAAAAGCAAATTTTAAACTTACATCTCCATAATATTGGTCATTATAGTTATTTGGCAACCAGTCGCTAAATCTTATTTTTTTATCAGTAAATATATCATCTATATTATAACCATTTTCAAAAGCGCTAAGATATATAAAGGTTTTAAAAAGAGACCCAGCTTGCCTAGATGCAAAAAACGCTCTATTAAATTGACTTGATTGATAATCCCTACCTCCAATCATTGACAAGACTCTGCCTTGATAATCCATTATAAGCGCTGCAATTTGAGAGGATCCTAGATCATTCTTATGATTCTTGAGAAAATCTGCAAGAGCTTGAGATGTTTTATTTTGAATATCCTCGTCTAATGTAGTTATAATTGATATATTTCCTACTGACTCATCATATGAGGTAAAATCCTGATAATTTTGATATATTAGGTCAGAAAAATAATATCTTTGACCACTGTCGCTTTTGTAATTTGGGTCATCACCAATTTGAGCTATATGAGATTCGTCTAGATAGTCATATTCAATCATATTTTTAAGAACCAAATTAGCTCTTTCTTCAACTAATTTTTTATTTATTTTGGGCGATAATTTAGAAGGAGCCTTTAATATAGATGCAAGAATTGCTGCCTCATTGAGATTTATTTTATTTATATCTTTTTGAAAATAGCTCTTGGCGGCATTTTTAATGCCGTAATTACCTGATCCAAAATAAGCTTTATTCAAATACATTGTTAATATTTGGTTTTTAGAGAATTTTCTTTCAATTTGAATTGCTAGTAAAATTTCTTGAATTTTTCTCTTAAAGGTTTTTTTTGAGTCCAAAAAGAGCATTTTTGCAAGTTGTTGTGTAATTGTGCTTGCTCCTTGGGCTATATAACCCTTTTTTTGATTAATATAAGCAGCTCTTAAAATTGACAATAAGTCAATACCATTATGGTCAAAAAATCTGCGATCTTCAATAGCAATTACCGCATTAATTAAATTTATTGGCAGGTCCTTAAAATCAACTTCATCAATATTATCTTTTCCATAAGTTGCTATTAAGTTATTATTGGAGTATCTGACCTCAACAATTTTTAAATTATCTTTTTTGTTAATTTCAGATAGGCTGGGCAGGTCATGCATAAAGATCAGAGTTGCTATTATGGATATAACGCCAACCCATATTCCAATGATGATGGTAAATTTTACTAATTTTGTAATTAATTTTTTGAAGAATTTTTTCATTTTATTTTGTCTTTGCAATTAATTTAAAAAGACATTATATTATAATTCAAATATTTTATATAAGGCTTTAACTCTATTAATATTATATATCGCAACTAATATTATGCTATGCAAATATTCTAGTGTAAATTCAAAAATTATTACCTCTTCTAAAGCTAAAATATCAATATTCCAAAGGGGCTTTATGTTTGGTGATGGAGCTTTTGAGACTTGTTATTTTAACTATCAGATAATGGATTTTAACCTTCATTATCAGAGATTAAATCAATCCTTACAATTTCTAAAAATTAATGCTAATTTGACCACAATTGAAGAAGATTGCAATAAATTAATAAAGAAAAACAATATAAAAAGGGGTATCATTAAAATAATAGTGAGTAGAGGTATTGGATCTCAAGGATATTTACCTAAAAAAAATATCAAGCCATTAATAGTTATTAGCGCAAGACATATTTTAAAAATTGACAAAGAAGAATTAATTTTAGGGGTTTTTGATAAATTTTTCTTACCATCTCTTGCAATATCTACTAATAATAAAACATTAAATAGTATAAATTATATTTTACCCAAAATCAATGCCAATGATAATGGTTATTTCGATAATATTTTGCTTAATGAAAAGCGTCAAATATGCGAAGCAAGTTCAGCGAATATATTCTGGACAAAGGGTTTGAATATATATACCCCAGCGTTAGAATGCGGCTTATTAAACGGCACTAAAAGACAAAGAGTAATAAATTATATCAAAAGAAAAACAGATTTTAATTTAGTTGAGGGTAGATTTTACTTAAGCGACGTACTTGATTGCGATGAATGTTTTATTTCTAACTCCTCCTTTTTGTTGCTAAATATAAAAAAATTAGTCATAGATGGTAATATTATTATCCTTGAAAAGGATTGTATTTATAATGATATTAAGCAAAATGCATTTAGTTAAAAGATGGCTGTAAACTATTTAGATTGGGTTGATCCTATAATTATTGGTCAAAAAATAGCAGAAAATTATGATGATGATTTTTATATTTTATATTCTGGGCTTAATTCCGAGGTAAGAAACTCTAAGTCTTTTATAGGATTATTTCCTAATCAAAAAAAAACATTTGGCAATATAAAAGATGTTTTAGGTTTGGATATTAATAATAGAAGTCTAGCTTTATTTAGCTATGAATCCTTTGATAATTCCCCCTTAATTAATAGCAAATTTAGCCACATAAATATGCCAAATATAATTATTGCAGATTTTGCGCTAAATATTGAATTTGATCATGATAAAAAGCATATAATAATTAATTACGATAATAAGGCTTTATATAAAAAATTTATAGCAATTATTAATAAAGAATTAAGAACTTCTTTTGATGAAATTATAGCTAATGAGATGCTTTCAAATTTTACTGATAAAAGCTATATCGATTCAATAAAAGATATGAAAGATAATATTTTGCAGGGGAATTTTTATCAGGCAAATTTAACAAGAAAATTTTATGGAAACCTTGATAAGGAATATGAAAAAAGCGTTATTTATCATAATTTTATTAAATTATGCAATATTAGTCCAGCAAATTACTCGGCTTTTATTGTTGCTAATAACAAAATCATAATGTCTTCTAGTCCCGAATTATTTTTAGAAATAGATGGTGATAAAGTAACATCCAGGCCAATTAAGGGTACTATAAATAGGCATGAATGTAGAGATCAAGATTTGGTTAATAAGATTTATTTGCAAAATAGCCCTAAGGAAAGAGCTGAAAATCTTATGATAGTTGATCTCGTAAGAAATGATTTGTCCATAGCTTGTATTCCTGGCTCGGTTAAAGTTGATAAATTATTTAATATAGATACTTATAAAATGCTTTATCATATGTCTTCACAAATTAATGGGAAAATAAAAAATGATTTAAGTTATTTTGATGTTATTAGGGCGTCTTTTCCGCCAGGTTCAATGACTGGGGCGCCAAAAATTGCAGCTATGCAAAATATTGCTCAAAATGAAAGATTATCTAGGGGTATTTATAGTGGTTCTATTGGTATTATTGACAAAAATAGTGCAAAATTATCGGTGGTGATTAGAACATTGATTTTTGAAGGTAGTAAATATGAGTTCCAGGTTGGTGGTGCTATAACTAATGATTCTGATCCATATAAGGAGTTACAAGAAATATATCACAAGGCTAGAGCTATAAGTGAAATATTAAATATTGAATTATAATGGAGCGGGTGAAGGGAATCGAACCCTCACGACCAGCTTGGAAGGCTGGGGCTCTACCATTGAGCTACACCCGCAAAAATTAATACCAAAATGCAATATTATAATTTCAACTAAATTCACATAATATTACTTGTTACAAATATTGCAAGATGGATTTTTAGAAATATTAACAGTTCTAAATGAAAAATCTAAGAAATTGCATAATAATATTTGATTTGGTTTAAATTCATTAATAGATAATATCTCATTAATTGCTATTGTTGCTTGCATAGAGCCAACTATTCCAGGTATTGAGCCAAGAATTCCTTTGTCACTTAATTTAGTATCTAATCTTTTTTGAGCATTATCTTCATTAAAACAATTATAGCAGGAACTGTGAATAGAAGGTTTAAAAATTGCTAATTTAGCATAAAATTCCTTAACAGCCCCAAATATTAAGGTCTTATTGTTAGTATAGCATATTTTATTAATATTAAATCTTGTTGTAAAATTATCGCTACAATCTATGACTATGTCAAATTCTGTTATTATTTTTTTAAGATTTTTTTCATCGGCTTTTAGCTTTAAGGTGGTAAGATTAATATTGCTATTAAGATGAGAAATTTTCTCCTTGGCGCTATCAACTTTGAACCTATTTATATCTTGCTGATTATGTATTATTTGTCTTTGAAGATTTGATAATTCAACCTTATCATGGTCAATAATTGTTATTGCCCCTATTCCATTGGCTGCAAGATATAGAATGGTGCTTGATCCTAATCCCCCTGCTCCAATAACTAAAATTTTGGCTAATGATAGTTTTTTTTGACCCTCTATGCCAATTTTATCTATTATGATATTTCTAATATAGCGATTTTTTTCTAGCATATTTCAAGAGATAAGTCACTAGCATTTACTGAGTGAGTTAAATCTCCAATTGAAATATAATCTATATCTAGGCTGCTATATTTATTGATGTTACTTAAATTTATTCCTGCTGATACCTCAATTTTAGTTCCTAAATTTGCATTTCTAATAAGGGTTGAGCAATTTTTGATTTCAGAGATTTTCATATTATCAAGCATGATTATCTTTGGTTTATAATTAAGAGCTTGAGTAACTTGGTTAATATTGTCGCACTCAATTTCAATATCATTATTAAAATTCTTTAAGGTTTTTTTAATTCCTCCACAAATGGCTATATGATTATCTTTAATTAATATTGCTTGTGATAAATTAAATCTGTGATTTGTGCCACCACCAATTTTTACTCCATATTTTTGTATATTTCTTAGAGAGGGTATCGTTTTTCTGGTATCTAATATTTTAATTTTTTTATTATTTAATAAAGAAATATATTTATTAGTTTTTGTTGCAATACCGCATAAATGTTGAATGAGATTAAGGGCGACTCTTTCTCCTGCCAGTATCATATTGGCATCTCCAAATCCAGAGCATATTATTTGATTTGCATTGATAAAATCTCCATCCTTTTTATGATTTGAGATTGTGAGTTGGTAATTTTTAAATTTATCATGTTCTTTAATTATATTATAGGTATTTTTTATTATTTCTATTCCGCACAATATTAGATCCTCTTTAGCAACTACGTTAAAATTGATAATTTTATCCTTAATGCATTGATCAGTAGTTTTATCTTGATCAAATCTATCTTCTATGAGAGATTCTTTAATAATTTTATCGGTGATTTTTTTAATTTCTGACATTTATTTGGATTGAATTTTTCTTTTTTAAGGGAGTCTAGCCTTTTTGATATAAAGTAGCGCATAAATTGCATTTGATAATAATCAACATTAGTTTCTTGTTTTTCATAATCATCTATAAGATTTTTTATTACAAAAAAAGCCATACAGTTTTTACCCATATCTTCATAAATAAAGGCTGGGAATTGCTTGGTCCATATAGGCATATCTTGGGTACTATTATTCGCTAATAGATTAGCAATTTCTAGTGCTAATACATTATTTTTATAATCTTTTTTTGCAATCATTATTGCTTGAACAAGCCAGTGCCATTTATTTTTAAAATCTCTCATGGCATGATTTTTTAAATAATTAATGATATATATTAGCTCTTTTTTATCCTGGTTCATTGAGTAATAGTAGCTTGCAATATGAGGAATTACATTAGATTTGCTATCATATTTATCGAGTAGTAGCATCCAATTATATAGATTTTTGTAATTATAATTTTTTAAAGGCGGGAACCCGGCAAATACATCTCCAGAATTTTGCATTCTAAAGGCAAGCATTCTAAACATAAACTGCTTATCTCCTAGCGCTATAATATCTATTGCTTTATCATTTGGTGCTTTTTTCATTAAATCATATTGAGGCTTAATATGATCAATATCTAGCGCAAGAATCACCTGAAATGATAGAGTGATTACAAATAATAATAATATAATTTTTTCATCAAGATATTTTATTTTGGTCACAAATATTAGAATTGTTTTCTTTTAAAATCATAAAATGCCATTAATGATAGTAGTAATGTATATATTATGGCTTGTAGTGATATTATATGTATTTGTTCAATATTGTTAATTCCATAGATAAGCCACTCACTTTGAGAAAATAGATCAATTCTTGGAAATATAACTGATATTATTTTTAGCACAGATAGCATGGAATCATTTGAAAATTGCTGTATATTTTCAGGTATATTTGCTGTTAAAACAAATACACCTACTAATCTAGATAGTGCATAAAATGAAATTGCAGTTAATATAGATGTAAATATATTATTTAATATTAGAGCTGCAACAATTGAAAAGATAATAATAATTAATGCCTCAAGCAACATGGTATATGACCAAATTATTAGGCCTATAATATTTATATTTGATATTATGAATAATGTTAATATTAGTGGTATTAATATTATTAATGCAGAAATTATATATCCTAATATATAGCTAAAAATTATTTTATAGCGAGAAATTGATTTGCTGATGATAAATTCTATTTCTTTATTTTCAAAGCTCCTACTTAGTGTTATGCAAACAAATAATATAAAGCCAATTACAAAAAATAGCCTAGTTATTGCTGCACTAAAAATAATTGTTGTCTGACTTTGCTCTATCATAAAAGTTGATCCAATTATAATGGATAAACAAAATGATGCTATTATCAGGATCATTAGACCTATATAGAGCCTGTCTCTAATGCCGTTTAGTATAATATATTTAATTATTGGTAACATTGCGGTGCGCTAAAAAAACTTTCTTCTTGTGTTGTCAAACATTTTCTCAATTTTTCTGTCGCTCTCTCCAACGGCAGATCCACTACCCATGATTGTAGCCTTGATAAAAATTACAGTTTCTACTACTTGTGAGCTTTTTGAGTCTAGTTTGAATAGTTTTCCTATTACAGGGATTCTGGATAGTCCAGGAATACCTACATCAGCACCCTTTTCCATTTGTTGCATTAATCCACCAATAATAATGACATTGCCACTTTGAACCTTTGCAACTGTTTCAATTTCTCTTGATTTTACTTGAGGGATGGTGTTTTTTAAGGCTTCTATAATTTGACCATTATTTCTAGGGCTTGCTGGATCAACTTTATCTGCTCCAGAATTTATTATCATTGTTGGCTTTATCTTTAGGACTACTTCTCTTGTTTTGAGATTAATTGATGGGGTTATTTCAAGCTTTATACCAACCTCTTCTTCTTTTAAATCTGAAGATAAGCTTTCTGATACATTGGGGTTTTCATTAGTTGAGGTAATATTTGATGATTCTATTTCGAAATATAGCAGTTTCTCACTAAAATTTAATTGAGATAATTGGTTATTCATTGCAATAATTCTTGGGCTTGAAAGGGTGGATGTTGTGCCAAATTTTTCAAGTGCGCTTATCGAGGCATTAATATCTGTTCCAAAAATTGAATTTACTGAAAAGCTTGAAGAGCTGGTGGTTGTAATGCCCTGAGAGATTAAATCGAGGCCACCGCTGTAGTCTTGGTTACTTCCATCTAGATTCCAATCTATTCCAGCTTGATATTCATCTATTAATTCTACCTCAACTATTTTTGCTTCAATCAATACTTGAGCTGAAGCTGTTTTCTCTACTGCATCTAGATAGGTTTTGATTAGTTCATGTTGCTTTAAGGTCGCAAATATTGATATTATTCCTGCAGATTTGTTTGAGCTATAGGAAGATCTTTGTGTTTGATTCTCTTCACTATTTTGATTTGCAATATTTGAGCCTTGAATGATTGCTGACATATTTGCCTCAACATCATTCCATAAATTGCCATCAATTAGGTAATCAACATAGTAATTTTTAAGAAAGGGTGTATCTTTAATAAAGCTTAATACCCCATTATCAAAGTTATATCTTAAATTTCCAAGATTTGCAATTCTATCAATGACTTCTTTTAAGGGTCTATTAACCGCATTAATTATTATTCCTCCTTCTATTGATGGGTCAATATCAACATCAATTTTTGCAACTCTTCCTATTTCTATTAATACATCTTTAAGAGCGACTTGATCAGTTACTGCAAATGATATTTTTTTGTCACCGCCTATTTTTGGTGGAGAGGGGGGTGTAATTAATTTTGTTGTATTAAGTGCAGGATATGAGCGGATTTTTGTATCTAATGTTGGATTGCTTTCCTTTTTTCTTTCCTTTCTACTATCTTCGATTAATGTATATTTAATATCATTTATTGAAGATTTAGTTTCCCTGTTATATGGCTTGTCTCTGTAATCATTACTGCATGAAAATAATAACAGTATTATAGCTATATTTTTGAGAAATAATTTATTCATTTTTAAGCTTTAAAATACCTAATTGCCCCACAGCAGTTACGCCGTATTATATAATCAATGTTATATAATATAGAGCTAATCTAATCAAGCATTATTAATTAATACTAATATCTTATTAATGCTATTGAGCAATTTGCAAGTAATATATTATATTTATATATAAACTATATTGCATTGTAATTTTAAAGTTAAATCCTATTATGTACTTGTAAATAATTATTTATTTAATTTTATATATTAGCTTACGAAAAAATCGTTAATTTACATTATGTTGAATAATAAAGATAAAATATTTTCCAATCTTCTTGGCTTCGAATCTTATTCATTAGCTAGTTCAATAAAAAGGGGTGATTGGGATAATACTAAAAAAATTCTTGCTAATGATAGCTCTAAAATCATTGATATTGTCAAGGAGTCTTGGCTTCGAGGTAGAGGTGGTGCTGGCTTTCCAACTGGCATGAAATGGTCTTTTGTTCCAAAGAAGGAAAGTCCCAATATGGGAAATCCACATTATTTAGTCATTAATGCAGATGAGTCTGAGCCTGGAACATGTAAAGATCGAGAAATTATTAGAAACGAACCTCATAAATTAATAGAAGGTTGTTTAATTACAGCAAAGGCAATTAATTCAAATATTTGCTATATTTATATAAGGGGTGAGTACTTTAATGAAGCTAAAATACTCCAAAAAGCAATTGATGAGGCTTATGATGCCGGCCTTATCGGTAAAAATGCTTGTAAGTCGGGCTGGGATTTAGATGTATATATTCATAGAGGTGCAGGAGCTTATATTTGTGGCGAAGAAACGGCTTTACTAGAAAGTATTGAAGGAAATAAGGGTCAGCCTAGATTAAAGCCTCCTTTTCCTGCTTTAATTGGCCTTTATGGGTGCCCTACTGTTGTTAATAATGTTGAGTCAATAGCCGTTATTCCGACTTTAATTCGCAGAGGTTCTTCTTGGTTTTCTTCAATCGGCAGAGAGAAAAATACTGGTACCAAGATATTTTGTATATCTGGACATGTTAATAAACCTTGTAATGTTGAAGAGGCAATGGGTATATCTTTAAAGGAACTTATTGAAAAACATGCAGGTGGTGTTATTGGTGGATGGGATAATTTACTTGCCATTATACCTGGAGGATCTTCAGTGCCATTAATTACCAAGGATATTTGTGATGAGGTATTGATGGATTTTGATTCCCTAAAAGAGGCTGGTACAGCTCTAGGGACAGCTGGAGTTATTGTTATGAATAAATCAACAGATATAATAGCTGCAATTGCTAGATTATCTCATTTTTATAAGCATGAATCTTGTGGGCAATGTACTCCATGTCGAGAAGGGACTGGTTGGATAATGAGGATTATGAATAGAATTGTTGATGGCAAGGCTGACATTAAGGAGATTGATCAGCTTTATAAATTAACAAAGCAAATAGAAGGTCATACAATTTGCGCTTTAGGCGATGCTGCAGCTTGGCCAGTTCAGGGTCTGATTAAAAATTTTAGAAATTTAATGGAGCAAAGATTATCTAGTAACTAAAAATTTCTATTCGTTTTTAAACTCCATTATTACCTCTGAAATCCCTACTGAGTCACCTTCATTGAAGTTAATATCTCCAATGGTGAAGTCATGATTTGTCCTTATGGAGTTCTCCATTTTCATAGCTTCAATTACTACTAGCTCTTGACCAGCCTTAACCTTGTCTCCTTTAGAAACTTTAAATCTAGTAATTTTGCCAGTAATAGGCGATAATAGATTTTTTGGCCTGGGGTTCCTTTCAATAATTGGCATAAATTTAGATAATTCAGCAACTCTTGGTGAATATACATTTATTAATGCGTCATTGCCACTATATTGCATTTGCTAGCCACCAGTATTATTATTTTTAACAATTCTAACGCTAAAATCTTTATTATTAAGCTTACCTCTAAATAATTTTTCGCCATAATGCCATGAGCTGGTGATGTTTAGCTCTTTATTTTCACATTTTATGGTAATTTCTTCATCATTTTGCGATATTACATCAATTAAAAATGATTTATTATCTATCATGGTAATCCATTTTTCANAAATTTGTTTTTTTCTATTTCTTAATTGACCATTCATTGATGTGTTTCTGGTGTAGTTTTTTAAAAAAATAAAAATAGAGGCACTGATAAATGCTTCATGAGCTTGGTTGTCTACTATATTGGTGCTAAATCCATCTGCATATTCTTCTTTAATAAAGCTTGTTGTTAAATCTCCTTTAATGAATCTATTATTTTTCATTATAGTTTCAAGAAAGCTAATATTATGAGATACTCCTCCAATTGCATAACTGCTCAAGGCAGAGCTCATATTATTTATTGCTTCTTTTCTATTTTTGCCATATGTGCATAATTTAGCAATCATTGCATCATAAAACATACTAACCTCACCACCTTCATATACACCACTATCAACTCTTATATTTTTGTTACCTTCGGGCTCAATATACAAATTAATTCTACCTGATGAAGGGAGGAAGCCTCTTGAAGGATCTTCAGCATATATTCGTGATTCTATGGCCCAGCCCTTGAGCTTGATATCTTCTTGTTTAATTTTAATCTTTTCATCAAGGGCAATTTTTATCATCATTTCAACAAGGTCATAACCAGTTATTAATTCAGTCACTGGGTGCTCAACTTGAAGTCTGGTATTCATTTCTAAAAAATAGAAATTTTTATTTTTATCCATTATATATTCTATGGTACCAGCACTGTGATATTTTACGGATTTTGCCAAGGCTTTAGACTGCTTGTACATTTTTTCTCTAGTCTTTTCGTCAATAAATGGACTTGGTGCTTCTTCAATAACTTTTTGATTATTTCTTTGAATAGAGCATTCTCTTTCTCCAAAGCATAATATATTTCCAAATTTATCTGCAATAATTTGGATTTCTATATGTCGAGGATTATCAATGAATTTTTCTATAAAGATTCGATCATCAGAAAAGCTGTTTCTTGCTTCATTAGAGGCTGATAAAAATGCCTCTTTCATTTCGCTAGCCTTGTGAACTATTCTCATGCCTTTGCCACCACCGCCGGCAGATGCCTTGACCATTACGGGGAATCCTATTTTTTTAGCAATTTTACTGGATTCTTTATCATCTTTAATAATTCCTATATGCGCTGGAACTGTGTTTACTTTTGATTTTATTGCAATTTTTTTTGATGTTATTTTATCTCCCATCATCTCTATTGATTTTTTTGATGGTCCAACAAATTTAACGCCTATTTTATCTAGTGATTCTGCAAATTTACTATTTTCTGATAAAAATCCATAACCAGGATGAACTAATGTTGCGCCTGTTTTTTTGATAATTTCAATGATTTTATCTATATTTAGGTAACTTTGAGATGATGGAGAGGGTCCTATATTATAGGCCTCGTCTGCCATTTGAACAAATAATGAATTGGTGTCTGCATCTGAATAAATGGCAACTGTGTTAATGCCCATTTTTTTGCATGTTTTAATTATTCTACACGCAATTTCTCCTCGATTTGCAATAAGTAATTTTTGCATATTAAAATATTATTGAGTATTAGTTCTTTAAATTGTAAATTTATTAATATAACACTATAATATATAGCTTAATATAAAATCAAATTGTTTGTGCTTGTTTTTTTAAACTATGTAAAATTGATAAGATTGCATCAGCCAGCTGGTATTTTGTTGCTTTTCTTTCCATGCTTATTTTCATTGTCGCTTATTAAAAAATCTAATATATTAGATTCTTTAGATTATATTATCCTTTTTTTTATTGGGTCTATTTTTATGAGAAGTGCTGCTTGCATTATTAATGATATTTGTGATTTTAAATTTGATAGAAATGTTTCTAGAACCAATAAAAGACCTCTTGCTTGTGGCTCTATTACTTTTTTGAATGCTTTATTATTTCTTTTTTTTCTATTAATTTTATCTATAATTATCCTCTTGCAATTTAACTATTTAACTATTTTATCAGGTTTTTTTATTACTTTTTTTGTCATTTTGTATCCCTTAATGAAGCGATTTACCTTTTTTCCTCAAGTTTTTTTGGCTATAGTTATTAATTTCGGAGTTATTATGATGTCTTTAGCACTTAATAGCAATGTTTCACGTGAAACATTGCTATTATATTTGGCTACTATTTTTTGGACCATAATATATGATACTATTTATGCATTCCAGGATGTTGATGATGATATATTGATCGGTGTAAAATCTACTGCTGTAAAATTTTATAATAATCCAAGAATTTTTATTCTCTTAAATTATGTTGCAATGTCTATAATTTTTATTTTAATAGGTTATTTACTAAATCTTAGTATCTTTTATTTTATTTTTATGTTATCATCGCTACTATATTATTCAAAATTGATAAAAAATATAGATTATAAATCTACTAAAAATTGTGCAAAATTTTTTAATAATAATATTATATTTGCAATAGGAGTAACAATATCACTAATTTTATCCTAGATTATGAGAGTTGGAATATTGGGTGGTAGTTTTAACCCTCCCCATAATGGACATTTATATATATCAAAAATATCTCATAGATACTTAAATCTTAATAAAATTTGGTGGTTTCCAACTATTTCTAATCCTTTTAAAAATAGGTGTAATTATTATTCCTTTGAAAAAAGAATATTATTATGTAGAAATATATCAAAAAATTATAGATTTATTGATATCTATGAATATAATTACTCCTATTCTACTAACCTTGTTAAATATCTTATTAATAGATATCCACAGATCAAATTTACATGGATAATGGGCGATGATAATCTTAAATATCTTCATAAATGGTATAGATATGATGATTTTTTAAATTTAATAGATATTGCTGTTTTAAATCGTTGTGGATATATAAAGTTTATTACTAAATATCCATCTTGGTATAATATCAAGAAAAACAATTTTACATTGATAAGAAATAGAAAGTCTATAATATCGTCAACTCAAATTAGAAATAAGAATGTATAACTACATTGTTGATAGCCATTGTCACCTTAATTTAATCGAAGATAAAGGAATTAACTTTACTGATATTATTGCTAATCTTGAGAAATATAATGTTAGAATTTTAAATAATATTTGTACAGATATTGATAAATATGAAGTAATTAGCAAATATAAAGATATTGATAATATTATTATTTATTCAACAATTGGGGACCATCCATGTACAATTAGCAATCAAAGATTGCCTAAATCCAAAAATGATATATTAGCATATATAAAAAAATATTCAAATATAATTGGTATTGGCGAAACTGGTTTAGATTATTACCATGATAAAAGCCATATTGATCTTCAAAAAATAAGTTTTTTAAATCATATTCAAGCAGCAATTGAATCAGATCTCCCTATAATAATTCATAATCGAAATTCAGATAATGATATGATTAATATATTAAAATCTGAACTTTCAAGAAAATCTTTTTCAGCATTATTACATTGCTTTTCAAGTTCTAATAATTTGGCAAAGGAGGCAATCCGTTTAGGTATTTATATATCTATTTCTGGGATTGTTACTTTTAAGAATGCCGAGCAACTTAAGGATATAGTTAAATATATTCCTCTTGATTTACTATTAGTAGAAACTGATTCTCCATATTTAGCACCAACTCCACATAGAGGATCGATTAATCAGCCAGCATATACATCTTTTGTTGTTGATTATATTGCTGGACTTAAAAATGTTTCACGTGAAACAATTATAGATAAAACAACAGGTAATTTTCATAAAATATTTAAAAGAGCAAAACCACTTTGAAAGATACATTCATGAGTCAGGCGATTATTGAGGCTAAAAAGGCGTTACTAAATAAGCAAATTCCAATTGGTGCTGTTATAGTGAAGAAAAACAAAATAATTGCAAGAGCTCATAATAATAATTATATCGATAATGACCCAACCTCTCATGCTGAGATTAACGCAATAAGAAGTGCATGTAGATTATTATCAACACCAAGATTAGATGATTGCGATCTTTATGTTACAATTGAGCCATGCATTATGTGTGCAGCAGTAATTTCAAAATCACGAATTAGTAGAGTATATTATGGTGCTATACAAGAAAAATACGGATCTTATGAAAGCTCTAATTTTCTTATAAATAATGCAAAAAATTACCATATTCCAGAAATATATGGCTTAATTAACAGTGAAGAATGTAAAAAGCTTATTATAGATTATTTTAAATTAAGAAGATAAAAAAATAATAATAAATTAATCATCATTTTATTGTATAATTTAATATCATATATTAAAAATGTTTCACGTGAAACATTTTATTATAAAATTATGAGCAATTCAGCAATTACATTTTCTATTGTAAATCAAAAAGGCGGAGTTGGCAAAACTACGTCTGCAATAAATTTAGCTACAGCATTTGCACTAAGATCAAAAAAAGTACTTATTATTGATATGGATCCACAGGGTAATGCAAGTACAGGAATAGGAATAGGATATGATAATAGGCAAAATACTATTTATGAGACCCTTATTAATCAATGCAATATAGATGATGCAATCATTAAAACAAAAGTAAAAAATTTAGATATTATTACATCAACAGTTGATCTATCTGGAATAGAAGTTGAAATGGCAAATTATCATAATAGGGAGTTTTTGCTAAAAGATAAAATAGATAGGATAGAAAATAAATATGATTATATTTTTATAGATTGTCCACCATCATTAGGACTGTTAACTATCAACACATTATGTGCAACTGATTATATCTTAATTCCAATGCAATGCGAGTTTTTTAGCTTGGAGGGATTAAGTCACTTACTAACAACATTAGAGTTGGTTAGAGATAATTTAAATAGTAATTTGAAAATAGCTGGAATAATGCTAACAATGCACGATAGAAGAAATAAGTTAACAGAAGCTGTTGAAAATGATGTTAGAAGTTATATTGGCGAAAAGGTATTTAAGAATATTGTGCCAAGAAATATTAGATTATCTGAGGCACCATCACATGGAATGCCGGGTATTTTATATGATTCTAAGTGTAAAGGGTCAATAGCATATAAGAAATTGGCCCTTGAAATATTGGGTAAGGAGTTTAGCAATGTTTCACGTGAAACAAAATTAAATAATGAAAATGAAGCAAAAAGAATATAATAATGCTAAATTAGGTCGTGGAATATCAGCACTAATTAGCAATAATAAAAATAAAGAGATAGTCAGTAATGATATAGTTAGCAATGATATTGCCACTGAGATATTTATAGATAAGATTATAGCTGGCAAATATCAGCCAAGATCAAATTTTGATCAAGAAGATATAGAAAAATTATCTCAATCAATAAAAGAAAATAAGCTAATACAGCCAATAATAGTTAGGGAGTTAAAAGATAAGAATATATATGAAATTATCGCTGGTGAAAGAAGATTTAGAGCTTCTAAGCTTGCTGGTTTTACTAAAATACCAGCAATAATTAGAAAAATAAATGATAAGCAGGCGCTAGAAATGGCAATTGTAGAAAATATTCAGCGTAAGGATTTAACGGTAATTGAAGAGGCTGTGGGTTATAAAAGAATGGTTAATGAATTTAAATATAGCCAAGAAGAGGTTGCAAATAAGGTTGGAAAAAGCAGAAGTCATGTTACGAATCTGCTAAGGCTACTTCAATTGCCAATAAATGTACAAAATATGGTTAGCGATAATCTTATTACTATGGGTCATGCTAGGGCATTAATTAATTGCGATAATGCAGAATTAATTGCCAATAAAATACTGCAAGATTCGCTAAATGTAAGGCAGGTTGAAGATATTATTAGAAATCAAAATGAGGTAAGATTATCAGCAAAAATAATAAAAAGTAAAAATAGCAATAATATACAATATATTAATTCTTGCAAAGAAATTAATAGTAAATATCAAGTTGATTCATTTGTAAAATATAACAAAATCAAAGATAATGGTCAAATTGTAATAAAATTTGATAGTAAATTAAAGCTAGAAAAATTATTAAATATATTATCTAGCAATGAAAGCAAATAACTATTTAGAAAATATTGCAATATACAAGCCTGGCAAAGATAAAGTCGGTAAAAGAAATGCGGTTAAATTATCTGCTAACGAAAATCCCCTTGGCTGTAGTGAACATATTTCAAAATTTTACAAAGACCACTTTAAAGATTTGTCAATTTACTGCGACCCTTCATGTGAAAAATTAAGAACAAAAATTGCGCAAATTAATAATATTAATAGCGATCAAATTATATGTAGCGCTGGATCTGACGAAGCAATATCAATGCTAATATATAGCTTTTGTAAAGAGGGTGATGAAATATTATATTCAAAGCATGGCTTTTTAATGTACCCAATATCAGCAGCTAAAATTGGAGCCAAATCTATCAAGGTAAATGAAATAAATTTTAAAACTGACATAGATGATTTATTGAAAAAAATATCTAAAAAAACTCGAATAATCTTTTTAGCTAATCCCAATAATCCAACGGGTAGCTATCTTACTAATGAAGAAATTAATAAAATTATATCATTAGTGCCAAAAAATATATTAATAGTTTTTGATCACGCATATCATGAATATTGTAGAAGTGACGACTACCCGCAAAATATATTAGATATTGCTAAAAAACACGATAATATTGCGGTAACAAGAACATTTTCAAAGATTTATGGACTTGCATCCCTTAGAATTGGCTGGTGCTTTAGCAGTAATTATGTAATTGACATATTAAATAAGATAAGGGGGCCTTTTAATGTATCAGGACCTGCTCAAATTGGAGCGTTAGCAGCTTTAGATGATCAGGAATTTATTAATAGATCTGTGAATCATAATAATAAATGGCTAAAAATATATAAAACAGAACTTAAAGATAATAAAAATTTTAAAGCTTATGACAGTGTTGCCAATTTCATATTAATTGATTTTTTTAAAAATGAAATTTGCGACAAATATAATCAAGAATTACTAAATAATGCGATTATAGCTAGAAAAGTTTGTGCGTATGGATTAGATAGTTGCCTTAGAATAACAATAGGAAAAGATAGGGACAATGAAAGTGTAATAGATGTGTTAAATAATGTAAAAAATGTCTAAAATTGCACTAATATTAGGAGATCAGTTAAGTGAAAATATAGCCACATTAAAATATATTGATAAAAGCAAAGATTTTATCTTAATGGCTGAGGTAAAATCTGAAGCAAGTTATGTCAAGCACCATAAACATAAAATTATATTAATATTTTCAGCAATGAGACATTTTGCTAAAGAGTTAGAGCAAAATGGTTACCAGGTAATATATAGCAAATATAATGATGTAAATAATAGCCAAACAATAAAAGGGGAAATCAAAAGAGTATCACAAGAAAGGGGATTGAAACAGCTAATAATTACAAAACCAGGTGAGTATAGATTGCTAAAGGAGCTAGAATCATTACAAAAAGACTATGATATAAATTTTCATGAAGATGATAGATTTTTTGCATCATTATCAACATTTAACAGTTGGGTAAAGGGTAGAAAAGAGCTTACTCTAGAATATTATTATAGAAAATTACGCCAAGATAATCAAATTTTAATGCATAATAATAAGCCAATTGGAGGGAAGTGGAATTATGATAAGGAGAATCGAAAAACAATAAAAGATAGTAATATAATCAATAAGGAGCTCAAATTTGATCCTGATGAAATTACAAAGGAAGTGATAGATCTGGTTAAATCAGAATTTAAAAATAATATAGGAGATGCTGATAATTTTAATTACTGTGTTACAAAGGAGGATGCTCAAAAAGCATTTCAATATTTTTTGGACAATAATTTAGAAAGCTACGGAATGTATCAAGATACAATGATGGATGGCCAGTCATTTTTGTTTCATAGCCTTATATCGCCATATTTAAATATTGGATTACTATGCCCAAAATATTGCTGTAAAATGGCACAAAATTACTATCATGAAAATAAGGCGCCACTTAATAGCGTTGAAGGTTTTATCAGACAGATTCTCGGCTGGCGAGAATTTATTAGAGGTGTTTATTGGCATCATATGCCAGGATATTGTGAAAAAAATTTTCTTAATCATAAAAATGACCTACCAGAATTTTATTGGAATGCAAACACAAAGCTAAATTGCTTGAAAAACGCAATAAAATCTACAATAAATCATGCATATTCTCATCATATTCAGAGATTAATGATAACAGGAAATTTTGCTCTATTAACCCAAATTGAGGTAATGCAAATACATCAATGGTACCTCGCAGTGTATATTGATGCATTTGAGTGGGTAGAGTCTCCAAATACAATAGGGATGTCGCAATATGGAGATGGCGGGATTGTAGCAACTAAGCCATATATATCTGGAGGGGCCTATATTAATAGAATGTCAAATTATTGCAAAAATTGCTATTATGATGTAAAAACTATAGATAGTGAAAATTCATGCCCATTTAATTATTTATATTGGAATTTTTTAATAATACATCAGGATAAATTTAGAAAAAATCACAGAATGGCAATTGCCTATAATAATTTGGATAAAATGAGTGAAAAAAAACAAAAAGATATTATTGAAAAATCAAAATATTTCATAAATAATTTAAATAAGTAGTTTAAAAAATTTGCGGTCGTGGCGGAATTGGTAGACGCGCAACGTTGAGGGCGTTGTGAACTATGTTCGTGGAAGTTCAAGTCTTCTCGACCGCACCAAATAATAATGGGGTTGGGCCCAGCAATTTCATCCAATTTTTTCTAATAGACCTTAATTAAATGATTACTGGCTAAAGTAAGTTATTAATAAATATACCTTCCTTTCTTTATCTTGGCAATAATTAATAATAACTTTTTGGTATAAATAAGAAATAATAGGGTTTGACTCAAATATTTGGTAAAAAAATTTAAGAAAACTAAAAGAAGTCATTCAGGGGTCTCTTATAGACACTGTTAGCTAATTATTTACAATTAATTCAATCCACATTAAACTCACTTATTTCCAACAAAATAAGGAGTAT
>JAHXBS010000009.1 GCA_020054685.1 Rickettsiales bacterium
TGATGATATAGTTACTTTTGAGTTATTTTTAGCAAAATATATTGATAGGGATAATATATTTGTTATTAATAAGAAGAGATCTTCTTTATTTTGATATATGTTAATATTTGTATCTGTTGCTAGGTTTTTTGATATAGTTAGTTTTTTACTATTAGTTATTATATATGTTAGATCTATTATATGATTTATTATATCGAAAAGTTTATTTAAGTGATTGTGATCAAGATCTTGGTTTTGTATATTGATTGATTTGATTATTTTATTATTGATGTTTTTTAGATCTTGATTTTGATGTTGTTGTTTAGTTGATAGGGTTTTTGATTTTTTGATTATGTTATATGTGGAACATTAATTATAATAGTCTACTAATTTATGCTCTAGTTAATATATTTAAAATATTTTATAACGTCAAAAAAATTAGATAAGTCCTTAATTATTTTATATCTTATAAAATCATCTAAAAAATCTTTATTACTTGCTATTAATCTTTCAGTATCTTCAATGTTGTTACTTATAATTGCATAGTATAACTAAAAATGAAACAAAATTCATTTATTTTTAAAAATAAATTTAACTTAAATAGAAATAAATAAGTTATATCAAAAAAACCACAAGAATACAATCTATATATATATTACAATATATAGTTTAATTTTTTTTGAATCATTTAAGATCAGAGCCCAATTTTCCTTCAATATTTTTTGCTATTTTCAAAAATCTAAAATAAGCGTGAGAAGAGGCATAAATAAAACCCTGCTTACCAGCAAATATCATACCTTTAAGGAAGTAATATTTTAAAAATTGCCTTGGATATTCAGTTACAAGTCTAAAAAAGCTATATTTTTTGGATTTTTTGTTTAGCTTTTTTTGCATTTCACTTGAATGAATGTTAAATTTTTCAGTGGCATGAAATATATTAATAAATGAATAATGCTTGATATACCCTTTTAATTGGCCAATTTTTTTATTTTTTGGCACAAAAATGCGATCATGATTTCCTTTATCTTTGGGCATTGAGCATATTTTTTTATTATATAATCTAACAACATTATAATCAGCTATTATATTATGTGGTTTTTTTTGATTAGGCAGGATATTTCTAATTTTAATTTTAAATGAGCAATATTGATCATCTAATTTTAATTGATTAATTTCTTGAGCTAATTGATCGCTAATTACCTCATCTGCATCAATCATTAACACCCAATCATTGCGACATTTATTTTGTGCAAAATATTTCTGCTCACAATAGCTATGCCATTTATTATAAATGACATCAATATTATGTTTTTTAACAATTAGCTTAGTATTATCAGTAGAACCACTATCAATTATGATTATTTCATCTGCAACTTTTTTAGCAGCAATTATTGTATCATTAATACGATCCTGCTCATTAAAAGTTATGATATAAACTGAAATCAAATTTTTAGACATATTGCATGCGATAAGTGATTGGCGATATTAGTAGCAAGAGATAATAAATAATAATGGTGGGTGATACTGGACTTGAACCAGTGACCTCTACGATGTCAACGTAGCGCTCTAGCCAGCTGAGCTACTCACCCATGAAATATCAAATTCAAATATTATAGCTTAATTTATAAAACATTTTTAATAAAACCAAATTAAAATTAAACAAAAAATTGCTATAAAAATAATAGTTTTTAAAAAATTTACTATTAGTAATGCTAATATTGATTATTTAAACTTAATTTAGTCATTAAATATGATTTTAATAGCTAATTTGGGTTTAATTGTTAATTCACCTAAAAAATAAAACTCAAATAATATCATAATCTAAATTTATTAAATTATGCCAAGAAAAATATCTAGCAAAAATTCTTCACCTCGCAACTCAAGAAGACCAATACCAACAAATAAAAAGCCTAATAATATTAAAAATAATAGTAATAATGAAAATTGCTTAAATATTAGAGCCTTATCACTAGCTATTGGAACTATATGGGGATTTGCAATATTTGCAATAACATTAATGGCTAGGTCAAATGGTTATGGCCAAGAATTCCTAAATTCAATTTCAAGTCTTTATCCAGGATATGAAATATCTCTTGCTGGTGCAATTGTTGGTGGATTATATGGGTTAATTGAAGCGATTGTTGGGGTATATCTCGTTGCTAAATTATATAGCTTCTTTAACTGCTCTTCAAGATGCCGGTAGTTTTACTAAAACTTATATTAAGCCTTTGCATCATTCTAATAGCTAGAAATGCAAAGGCTTCAGATTCAATATAATCACCCTCTAAACCCATATTATCAGCATCTATTATCTCACTATCCTTTATAACATCTTTTATTTGATTAATTATTGCCTTATTTTTTCTACCCCCTCCTGCAATAATTATCTTATCTGGCCTATTTGGTAAAAATTTACTAATATTAATATCTAGAACCTTTGCAATAATATAAGATAATGTTGCCAAGGCATCATTTACTTTAAGATTATTTAACAAATTAATTATATTATCAAAATCTAATTTATCATAAGATTTTATAGGTTTTTTATGAAAAATATCAAATTCTAATATTTCTTTAGCAATTTTAAAATTAATACTTCCTGACAAGGCAATTTCACCATTATTATCGTAATTTATATCGAGATTATTTTTAACTAATTCATCAGATATTGAATTACCAAAGCAAATATCAAATGCCTGAATTGAGTCCTCATTGTTATTTTCAAAATATGTAATATTAGCAATACCACCTATATTTAAAATTAAAACTGGCTTAGATTTATCTTTAACAATATAAAAATGGTAAATTGGAGCAAGTGGCGCCCCCTGCCCTCCATGAGATATATCATAGGTTCTAAAGTTTTTAATAACTTTAATTGATGTTAATTTAGCAAGCATATCAACATTGCCAATTTGCCAAGTAATTTGTTGCAAAGGTTTATGTAATATTGTATGACCATGAAATCCTATAACATCAATTTCACTAGCACTTATCTTTTTTTCATCAAGAAATTGATTAACGCAATTACCATGAATTTTTGTCAGCTCATTTTCAAATAATTTAATATCTAATAATGTTGGATCGCCTCTTATTATAAATTGTAAATTTTGCTGAAATTGCTTACTATATTGATAAAAGGNATTACCATANTTTNGTATTTCATAAAAACCATCACTCTTAATATAAGACAAATCTACACCATCTCCAGATGTACCACTCATCAATCCAATTGCATTATATAGTTTAGTCATAAGTATTTAAATAATTAAAGATNTTAATTAATAATGTTTTTTTATCCAAATTATAGATTCTTGCTTCATTTATCATTCTTGTAGAATCATCAATTATAAATTTCAATTTATTATAATTAATTTTTTTGTTAATTTGATCAATAGCTGCAATATCATTGTAAAAATCATCAATATTGATATTGACAGACCTCTTAAGAATCCTTAAAGTAAAAAATTCATATATTGCTAATAAATTACCAATAGTAAAATCCTTATTTGAAATTAGCTTAATAATATCATCATCAAGAAGCTTATTAGCAAATGATTTAATAAAAAATTGATAAAATTTAATTAGATTCAAGCCGTCATTTTGCGCTATACCTACTGAATTATTACAAATTTGACTAAGAAATAAATAATCAATTTCATTTTTAGCTATAATATGATTTGAAATATGTTTTTTAAATTGATCATTATTTAATTTGGTGCAATTAATAATATATGATCTTGATTTTATAGTTGCTAGGATTTGATTAATATTATGACAAATTAAGAAAAAATAATTTCTTGGATTTGGCTCTTCCAAAATCTTTAATATTGAATTTTGAGCAGATAAATTAGCAATGCAAATACTGTCAATTATAATAAATTTATCACAATTATTTATTGATGACTTATTAACAAAATCTTTAATTGATCTTATTTTATCAATTGTAATATCTCTTTTATCGCCATTATCAATATATAGTGAATTATGATAAATATTATTAGAATTGAGCTGATTATTGATAAATTCTTGAGAAAAAGAGAATTTGCCAATGCCTTTTTGACCATTAAGCAATATACAATGATGCATTTTATTGCCTTGATATAATTCTGATAATTTATTATTAATATTTATAAAATTATCATAAATCATTATATATCAAAATTATTGATTACTACCTTCGCCACCACCAAGTAGATAAACATAAAGTGATAATTGCTTAATTACTGCATTTTCTAGCCTTGAGCTCCAATAAGGCATGACTCCAGCTCTTGAATAGTAAATTGTATGATATAAATCCTGGCGAGAAGATCCGTAAAGCCATATTTCGTCAGATAAATTAGGAGCTCCTAATTCTTGGTTACCCTTGCCATTAACGCCGTGGCATGAAGCGCAATTTTGCGCATATAGCTTAGCACCATTATCATTTGGCAAGTTTTTATTACTAAGTGATAAAACATGATCAATTATCTCGTTAATTTGAGCTTTTGATAATATTTTATCCTTACCAAAAGAAGGCATTTGATTAAATCTTGCTTTTTCATGACCAGATCTAATTCCATATAGCAAAGTAATATAAATATCATTAACTCTACCTCCCCATAACCAATCATCATCATTTAAATTAGGATATCCTTTATATCCTTGCGCTCCAACACCATGACAACCAGTGCAATTATCTCTAAAAGCTGACTCACCTCCAACTAATGCATATTCAAGTAGCTTTTTATCAGCTAATATTTCATCAAATGATTTTTCATTAATTAAGTTAAAATATTTGGCTCTAATTGAGTCTATTTCTGCTTGCGAAGATTCCAATTGATTGATTTGAGTCCACTCTAACTTACCTTTAGAATTGCCATCAGTAGTTGGCCATGTCGGATAAAAAAACCAATAACCAAAAGACCATATTATGGTAATGAGCCATACAATAAGCCACCATCTAGGTGCTGGAATATTATATTCACTGATATTATCCCAACTATGCCCTGTAACTGTTTTATCGTTATTTTCGTTATCTTGCTTTTTCATAATCTATCATCATCCATAGGTATCTTAGAATATTTGTCGAATTTCTTCTTATTTGATTTTTTAAAAACTATATAAAATACATAACAAAAAATACCAAAGAAAAAAATTGTTCCAATTATTGGCGATAATTTAATTAAAAGATCTGTCATTTATTATAATTTTTATTAGAATTTTCACTAGGATCAATTGGATCAAATTCTGCAAAATCAATAAATGTTCCAAGCGCTTGAAGATATGCAACTAAGGCATCCATTTCAGTAACTCTATTTGGATTACCATCAAAATCTCTAACATTAATCTTTTCTCCATATCTTTTTTGCAAAAACTCGGCATCTCTATCATTTGAGGCTTGAATTACAGCATCTGATGCAGCATTATTAATCATATATCTGCTATAAGGTACACCTAATCTTCGAAGAACCTCCATATCTAGAGCAACTTCTTCAATATTAGCATCACGATAAAGCAGAAATTCATATCCTGGCATTATTGATTCTGGCACCAGGCTTCTTGGATTAACTAAGTGCCTAACATGCCAATCATCAGAATATTTACCCCCCAATCTTGCTAAATCAGGACCAGTTCTCTTTGAACCCCACTGAAATGGATAATCATACATACTTTCAGCAGCAATTGAATAATGACCATATCTTTCAACCTCATCTCTAAGGACTCTAACTTGCTGAGAATGGCAACCATAGCAGCCCTCTCTCTTATAGATTCTAGAACCAATTAATTCAAGAGGGGTATATGGCCTTAAACCTTCTATTCTTTCTATTTTTGTTTCCATTCTAAATAATGGCGCAATCTCAACCAAGCCGCCTATTGAGATAACTATTATTGTTAAAACAATAAGCAATATTGAGTTACGCTCTATTTTATCATGATGTTTAAGCATTTTTTAACTTAGTTGTTTTATATAAATTATATGCCATTACAACAGCACCAGAGAAAAAGAATAAACCTCCAACAGCCCTCATAAAATATAGAGGATGCAACGCTTTTACTACCTCAACAAAAGAATATTGCAAAAATCCTAATTCATCATATGAGCGCCACATCAAACCTTGCATAATTCCAGCAATCCACATAGAAGTAATATATAAAACAATACCAATTGATGCAAGCCAAAAATGGGTTGAGACTAGCTTGTTAGAATAAAGGTTTTTCTTACCCCACAAAATAGGAACTAGATGATATAATGCACCAAAGCTAATAAGTGCAACCCACCCTAATGAACCAGAATGAACATGGCTTATTGTCCATTCAGTGTAATGTGACAAAGCATTTACTGACTTAATTGCCATCATAGGGCCTTCAAATGTACTCATACCATAAAATGCCACAGCAGTAATTAAAAAGCGCATCACAGGATCGGTTCTTAGCTTATCCCAAGCACCAGAAAGTGTCATTATTCCATTAATCATGCCGCCCCAAGATGGCATCCAAAGCATAATCGAAAATGTCATACCTAAAGTTTGCACCCAATCAGGAAGAGAAGTATAGTGAAGATGGTGAGGACCAGCCCAAATATAGATAAATATTAGTGACCAAAAATGCAAAATTGATAAACGATATGAATATACCGGTCTATTAGCTCTTTTTGGTATAAAATAATACATTATTCCAATAAAACCAGCAGTTAAGAAGAATCCAACAGCATTATGACCATACCACCATTGAATCATGGCACTTTGAACACCACTAAAAATAGGATAGCTTGTTGAGCTATCAAAACGAAGTGGAATGGCCAAATTATTAACAATATGCACTGCACCAAATGCCACAATAAATGCTAGATAGAACCAATTAGCAACATATATGTGAGGCTCTTTTCTATTTTTAAGAGTCATTAAAAATACAGTAAAATATGCTATCCAGACAAATAATAAGAATAAATCAGCATACCACTCAGGCTCTGCATATTCTTTAGCTTGAGTAATACCATTAAGATAGCCATAAAGCGCCATAATAAGGAATATTTGATAGCCCCAAAAAATAAATTTATGCAATGAATTACTGCCCCATAATCTAGCCTGAGAAGTTCTTTGAATAACAAATAAACTTGTGGCGAATAGTATATTGCCACCAAAAGCAAAAATAACTGACGAGGTGTGAATTGGTCTTAATCTACCAAATGATGTCCATTCTAAATTAAGGTTAAGAGCAGGAAATGCTAATTGAAGAGCAATATATACACCAGCGAAAAAGCCAAAGAGACCCCAAAAAACTGCAGCAACAGTAAATAATCTAACAATTTCGTAATTATACTGACCTGATGAATCAGATGGTAATTTAAGCTTTGAATTAGACATTAATTAGTAATTAATTTAATAACAAACATTAATAAAATAACACAATTTATAAATATTACAACATTTGAAATCAACTTAAATTTAGCTCTTTTTATAAAAAAATAACCACCAACTCCAGTAACAAATAATGATGGAATTGTAGCTAAGCCAAAAATTAACATTCCAAATCCGCTAAATATTGGATTTGCTATAACTATTGTCATTGCAATTGCAGAATATAACATGCCACATGGAATAAAGCCAAGTATAATTCCAAGAATATAACCTTTAATTCCTGTTGGATTTTTAAATAAGAATTTTAGTAAATTTTTTAAATTACTAATAAAAGCTATATTAGGCACTTTATCCAATAATTTAAAATTAAAATTGCTAAAAAACCTTCTTTCAAAAGACATATTAAGAAAAATTAATATCGCAATAATTAGCAAAATTGCAGCAAAATATTTAAAAAATCCAAATTGATCAATATTACTACCCAAAAAACCACTAATAATACCCAAAAAGCAATAAGTAGTTATTCTACCAAAATGATAAGGCAAAAGAGCCATATTTTTTAATTTTTCAAAATTTGAATATTGCTCAATATTAATTTTAGAGACTCTATTAGTAACTTGCGATATAATAAAAGGCCCACACATTGACATGCAGTGACCAAAGCCACCAAAAAAACCCAGAGATAATAACGATAAATATATTATTTCAGTTGAATAATCCATATTTAGCAAATAGTACAACAAGGAAATTTAGCTTTTTTTCCAAATATACCACCCCAATAACTTTATTACTTGGAACGTGAGGTAGACCAAATGGGCCAGCTTGTGAAAATATAAATTTTTGAGTACTTTGTGATGGTCCATCATATGATGGGCTTCGATCACTTGATGGTTCTTTTGTTAAAAGAGGATCTCTTACTGAGTCATCACAATTTTTTATTAAATCTATTATTCTATTTACTTCCATTTTCTATTTTATTTATCTTTTAAGGTTTATCACTAAATATTTAAGTTGATACTTGAAATATTTTAAATTACTAACAAAATCTATTATATCATATTAATTTTTAAATAAAACCATGAAAATTTCTTTTTCTAATCAAAAACCAGTCAAAAATATTGCTCAAATAATTATATTAACCCATGAGCAGACTAAAAAATCAGTTCAATCTTTTGTTAAATTGGCTAAAGATAATTTCTCATTTAGTGGAAAAGAAGACGAAATTAATATAGTTTTTGATAATAAAACACCCTATATCATTGCTGGAGCAGGAGAATTTAAAAAATTAAACAATATTAAATGTCAAAAAATTGGTTCTAAAATTACCTCTTTTTTAAATTCTCATAAAATAGCTAATGCTAATATCTCTTTTGATATTGAAAAAGAAGAATATCACATTTGCAATATTGCTTTTGGTGCAACCTTGCAAAGCTACAGATTTAACAAATATTTCGTTGATAAAAAAAAGGACAAAGAATTCAATGTTAAATCTCTTGAATTTAGCGTTAAAGACTCAATCAAAATCAAAAAAGAATATAAAGAATATGAAATTTTAGCACAAAATATCTTTTTCACACGTGATTTAGTATCCGAAGCACCTAATGTTCTTAATCCAGAAAGCTATGCCAAAATTTGCCAAGAACTTACCAAAGATGGTCTCAAAGTAAAGATTATCGGTGAAAAAGAAATGAAAAAACTAGGCATGAATGCCATATTAGGAGTTGGTCAGGGTAGTTCATTTGAGTCAAAATTAGTTATATTAGAACTTCAAAATAACAAAAAATCTCAAAAACCCCTAGCTTTTGTTGGCAAGGGTGTAACATTTGATACTGGAGGCATATCACTCAAACCATCAAATAATATGGAAGATATGAAAAGCGACATGGGAGGCTCTGCTACTGTTGTGGGTTTAATGCGCAATTTAGCTCAAAGAAAAGCAAAAATTAATGCTATTGGCGTTATTGGACTGGTTGAAAATATGCCTTCAAAAGATGCTCAAAGACCTGGCGATGTTGTAACATCAATGTCTGGCCAAACTATTGAGATAATTAATACTGACGCTGAGGGTAGATTAGTTCTAGCAGATGCCCTACACTATACTAACATAACATATAAACCAGAATTAATAATTGATTTAGCCACATTAACAGGTGCCATAATAGTATGTTTAGCAGATATTTATGGTGGTTTATTTAGTAATAATGACAAATTAGCTAATGACCTAATATTATCAGGCGATAATACTGATGAAAAATTATGGCGCATGCCTATTGGCAAGGATTATGACAATATGATCAACTCAGATATTGCCGATATGAAAAATGTTGGCTCTGGAAGAGGAGCTGGCAGTACAACAGCAGCACAGTTTTTACAAAGATTTATTGGTAATACTAAATGGGCTCATCTTGATATTGCCGGAGTTGCTTGGAAGGGCAAAGGCAATGCCATGGCAATTAAGGGTGCGAGCGGTTTTGGAGTCAATCTATTAAATGACTTTGTCAAAAAATATGAAAATTAAATAAATGAAAACATTAATAATAAATGGTGGTAATAGGCTAGAAGGGTCTGTTAGAGTTGCTGGTGCCAAAAATGCTACCCTACCACTTATGGTTGCCTCAATTTTAACCAAAGAAACTCTGTCATTAAGTAATATTCCTCATGTATCAGATATTGCAACAATGGCCAACCTATTAGAAAATCTTGGGGTTGAAATTGAACTAGATGGATTTGATGAGCAAGATGGTCATCAAGGTAGAGTTCTTAACTTTACCACAAAAAATATTCTAAACCCTACTGCACCCTATGATTTAGTCAGTAAAATGCGTGCTTCAATTGTTATTTTAGGTCCGCTATTAGCGCGCTTTAAAAAAGCATCTGTTTCTCTTCCGGGAGGCTGTGCTATTGGCTCAAGACCTGTAGATCTTCATATTATGGCAATGGAGCAAATGGGTGCTAAAATTCAACTTAAAGAAGGCTATATAGAAGCCAGTGCTAAATATGGCCTTCAAGGTGCCATTATCAATTTTAGCAAAATATCTGTTGGTGCCACGCAAAGCACTATGATGGCAGCAACATTAGCACATGGTCAAACAATCATCAATAATGCCGCCCAAGAACCTGAAATAATTGATCTTGCTAATTGCTTAATTGCAATGGGTGCTAAAATTAGCGGCGCTGGCACTAATCAAATTATCATTGATGGAGTTAAAAAACTATCGGGAACAAGACACAAAATTATCTCTGATCGTATTGAAGCTGGCACATATATGGTGGCAGCCGCTATTACCGGTGGCAAAATAAGACTAAATGAAATAGAGCCCTGGGTAATAGATGGATTCAAAAATGAGCTAATTCAATCTGGTCTAGAAATAAAAATAATAGATAGCAATATCATAGAAGTTAATAAAAAAGACAAAATTATTCAACCAATAAATATTACCACCCAGCCATTTCCTGGATTTCCTACCGATATGCAGGCTCAATTTATGGCTTTAATGACTCTAGCTAACGGAATTTCTAAAATTGAGGAAACAATTTTTGAAAATAGATTTATGCATATCTTAGAACTTGTTAGAATGGGCGCTGAAATTAAGCCAAATGGCAATATTGCAATTGTTAATGGCGTTAAAAACCTCAATGGTGCTAAAGTTATGGCAACAGATCTTAGAGCCTCAGTATCTTTGGTTCTTGCCGGCCTTGCAGCTAAAGGCCAAACTTCAATAACTAGATTATATCATCTAGAACGCGGATATGAAAGAATAGCAGAAAAACTCATCAGATGCGGTGCCGATATAAAAATTGAATATTAAAATAACTCCCCTAAATTATCATTAAATATAGCTATAAAATTATCAATATTAATTAATATTTGCTTTTTATGTATTTTTTTGATACATTTAATATAAAGCAAAATTATTAATTTTGAAATTTAAATTTTATGTTTGGAAAAGCTATAAAAAAATTTTTAAATAGAGTTGGAGATTTTTTAGGTATTAAAACAAAAGAATATGAACAAAATGAATCCTCAACTAAAAATGATGATGATAAATCTGAAACTATAGGGAATGTAACAGTTGAAGGAATAAAAACTGCTTCGTCACTTGGTTTACTAAGTCAAACTTTAAGTATTATTACAAAATCGATAAGCGCTGCTGATGAAGTTATAAAAAGGTTGAGAGATTATGGAACTCCTCAGATTGATAACGCACCACCGAAAGAAAGTATGAGTTATCAAAACTTTGTAGAGAGTCTTCCTGCTGAAATGCTTTGCGACAACATTCCTCAACTTGCAGTATTAACCAATACAGTTTATAAGCAAGCCCAAAATGTAGGAGCCAGTATTAGTAGAATAAAATCTGCCACAAATAAACCCAGTGATTTAACTCAAGAATTAGCTAATATTTCAAATTCTGTAGCTGAGTCCTCAAGAATATTTGCCGAATCCACTCTAGCAACGATTAGAGAAATTCATCACATTGGATGTGAGGTATCTACAAATGATCCTAAAACACAAGAATTACTTAAACAATCCAAAAAAAGTGCTGTAGAAATAGAAAATCGTGTAATAGCAACATTAAATCCTCTTACATTAGTGGGTCAAACATCGAAATTTTTTGATACAACCACTAAGTTTCTCGAAAAACAAATACACAACAAATATTCAACTTCCAGCCAAGATGATCAATCTCTACCACAAAGAACAGATGAATTGCTACGTGGTATTGAGAGCGATGTAAGGCAATTTAGTAAAGAATTAGAGAAAGAAAGTGAATATGTAGCTTCGTATTGTAAAAAATCATTAACAAGTGGATTAGGTTTTTTTCAAACATTAATTAATAATAGTCACTCACAGGGGGAAGGTAAAGTTAGAGGAAGATAAGGCAAAATAAATCTTTACTAAATTAATAGTAACAAATAATTTATTATTAAATAAGGATATATAATTGTTTCTAATTATTTCTTTAATAAATAAAAATTATTTACCAACCAAAGATGCTGCATTTTTTAGCAAAAAAAATTTTTGGCTCCGTTAATGATCGAATTATCAAGGAGCTTAGTCAAGATATATTAAAAATTAACAATCTAGAATCTGAGATTTCGTCTCTTAGCGACGATGAACTTAAAAACAAAACACAATATTTCAAAGATTTACTTAATAATAAAACTCTAGATGATATCTTGCACGAAGCCTTTGCCGTTGTTCGCGAAGCTGCAAAAAGAACTCTTAAAATGCGTCATTTCGACGTACAACTTATAGGTGGCATAGTTTTGCATAGGGGTAAAATTTCTGAAATGAAAACAGGAGAAGGTAAAACCCTCGTTGCTACCCTGCCCTGCTATCTCAATGCCCTTACAAATAAGGGGGTTCACATTGTCACTGTAAATGACTATCTTGCTCAAAGAGACTCTGAATGGATGGGCAAGATATTTAATTTTCTTGGCCTTGATGTTGGCTGTATCACTAGTCAAACCAATGAAGAAGACCGCAAAAAAGCCTATAATTGCGATATTACATATGCCACTAATAACGAGCTTGGATTTGATCTTCTTCGCGACAATATGAAATATAATAAAGATGACTTGGTGCAAAGAGGTCATAATTTTGCCATTATTGATGAAGTTGACTCAATTTTAATTGACGAAGCAAGAACACCATTAATAATATCTGGCCCAACTCAAGATAATTCAAAACTATATTATGAAATTAATAATATCATACCAGAATTAACTGAACAAGATTATCAATTTGAAGAAAAAGATAAAAATATCTTTTTAAGCGAATCTGGCATGGATAAAGTCGAAGAAATACTCAGAAATAGAGCAATAATTGCTCCAAAATCATCATTATATGAACCCAACAACATTAAAATAATACACCATATTAATCAGGCTTTAAAAGCTCACAAAACCCTAAGTAATGAAATTGATTATATCGTTAAAGACTCTCAAATAATAATTATTGATGAATTTACTGGCAGAATGCAAGAAGGAAGAAGATTCTCCGATGGTCTGCATCAAGCACTAGAAGCAAAGGAAGGTCTTGATGTTAGAAATGAAAATCAAACATTAGCATCTATAACATATCAAAACTACTTCAGATTATATAAAAAACTTGCAGGCATGACCGGAACTGCAATGACTGAAAACATTGAATTTGAAGAAATATATAAATTAAATGTTGTTGAAATTCCAACTAATAATCAAATAAGCAGAATCGATGAAGATGATGAAATATATAAAAACATCAATGCTAAATTTAGCGCTATCATAAATTCAATCAAGGAAGCTCATGAAAAATCTCAACCTATTTTAGTTGGAACTGTTAGCATTGAAAAATCTGAATATATTTCAAAATTACTCAAAAAAGAGAAACTACCACATAAAGTTCTTAACGCTAAATATCATGAGCAAGAAGCAGAAATAATTGAACAAGCTGGCACAGCCAAAGCAATTACTATTGCAACCAATATGGCTGGAAGAGGAACAGATATCATGCTAGGAGGAAATGCACAGTCACTAATAAGTAAATTAAAAAACCCAACCCAAGAAGAAATTAACGAAATTACCAATGCAGTTGAACAAAATAAACAACAAGTCATAGCAGCTGGCGGCCTTTATGTACTTGGTACAGAACGACATGAAAGTAGAAGGATAGATAATCAATTAAGGGGTAGATCAGGAAGGCAAGGCGATATTGGCAAAACAAAATTCTTTTTATCTCTTGAAGATGATCTAATGAGAATTTTTGGCTCAGAAAAACTACAAGGAATATTATCAACTCTTGGATTAAAAGAAGAAGAAGCAATTCACCACCCATGGATCACCAAAACCCTTGAAAGCGCCCAAAAAAAAGTAGAAGGACGAAATTACGAAATTAGAAAAAATCTACTTAAATTTGACGATGTTATTAATCAGCAACGTAAAAATATCTTCAAACTGCGAAATAAAATAATGGAAAGTGATAATATTTCACCACAAATTAAAAAATACTCCTCACAAATAATAGAAGATATTGTTGATGATTGCATCGATAAGAACTCATTTAGTGACCAGTGGGAAATGGACTTACTACAAAAAGAAGTGCAAAGAATTTATGGCCTCAAATTAGACTTAGTCACATTATCAAAGCAAGAAAATATTAACGAAACTCACATAAAGCAACATATTAATGATCAAGCTTGTGAATTATTTGCATCAAAAGATCGATTATACTCAGCTGAATTAATGCGCTATGTTGAAAAGCAGCTTTTTTTAGCAACCATTGATTCAATGTGGAAATATCACCTCCTATCCTTAGATAAACTAAAATATGGCATTAACCTTAGGGCATATGCCCAAAAAGATCCACTAATTGAATATAAAAAAGAAGCATTTGCATTATTTGAAGATATGATGTTAAGAATTGAAGAACAAATCGTAATGCATATTTCATTTATTAAAATAACAGATGATAGCCAACAAATTAATATATTAAGCGATACTAATGATAGCAACATCGAACAATCAAAAATTGACCCTATTGAATTTACCCTTGGAATTAAAAAAAGTTCTAACAATAAGCAATCCAATAATCAACCACGCAAATTAAATATAGACCCAAGCGAACGTGACCCAAATGACCCTTCTAGCTGGGGCAATATTGGCAGAAACCAATCATGTCCTTGCGGTAGTGGCAAAAAATATAAGCAATGTCATGGCAAAATATAAAATATTATCCAGAAAAGCTTTTTCACTTGTTGAAATTTCAATAGTTATTTTAGTTATAGGAATCATTATTGCATCCGTTACACAAGGTCGCGAAATCCTATTTGATTCTAAAATAAAATCAGCTCAAAATCTAACAAATAAATCTGTCGTTAATAATATTTATAACCTTGCATTTTGGTATGAAACATCAATGGATGAGAGTTTTACTAAAGATGAAAATAACCAAGGAGTCAATATTACTAAATGGCAAGATATCAATCCTCAATCCAATATAAAATATCATGCATATGCTGGACAAAACTCATCAGCAACCAATTTTTACTATACAATATTTTCTGGCAATGTTTCTGGACCTGAATATATTAAAAATGGCATAAATAATCTACCAACATTGCGATTTGATAATAGCGGCTCCAATAATCGCTTTGTAGCAGTTGACCCAAGAATTAGAAATCAAAAAGGCAAGAGTTTTACTTTTTTTATGGTTGTTAAATATAATAGTGGTGACGGAAATTTTCTCGATAGATCATGTTTAAATGCTAGCAATGTTTCAGTTGAATGTGGCTCAGCTGTAACAGCAGGTAGACCTATATTTAGCGCAAATATTGATAGCAATAGAATAATCCACATGTTTTTTAGAAGTCAATCTAATCAAGGTCCTGGTTATTTTAGCACTAATCACACTCTTAATTATGATCAGTCATTTATTCTAACAATGCAAAGAAACTATAATAGAAATATAACAACATATATTAATGGAGTTAAATCGTCTAATAATCCAAGCGAAAATACAGGTCCAATATTATTTGACGCTTTTAAAATTGGTGCCCATGCTCAATCAGATCAAGAGATTAACATAGATATTTCAGAAGTGATATTCTTCAATGACAAGATAAAAACTCTTGATCGCAAAGCGGTAGAATCATATTTATCTCAAAAATATAATATAAAAATAAACCATAATTAATGCATTTTAACCACACCAAAAAAAACCTAACAAGCTATCATTTTGGTATTATATCAGAATTTATAGCAATAATTATTCTTTTATTTAAAGGCTATAAAATATTACATCATCGCTATAAAAACAAATCAGGCGAGATAGACATAATTGCTAAAAAATTCAATATAATTATATTTATTGAAGTTAAAGCCAGGAAAAATAATATATTTTTAACAGATCTATTAGATAATAAGCAAATAACAAGAATCAAAAATTGTGCCGAAATATTCATCGCAAAAAATCAATCCTACCTAAATTTTAAAATTAGATATGACCTGATAATATTTAATAAAAATTTTCTAGCTAGGCACTTCAAAAATTTCTTTTGATATATCACATCAAATATTAAATATAATAATATCTAATATTTAATATAAACTCCTGATAATTTTAAAAATAAATCTATATATCCTTTTACTATATAAAATAGATTTTTTACAAAATCTCTATTCAAATATTGATAATAATTTTACATATTATTACTCATATCAGATTTTTCTTGACTCAATTATGTCAATTTATTTCCTTAATTTGACATAATTATCAAAATGTTGTATAATAGTGATATAGGATATTTTTTAAAATTAAAATTCATTTATTATGGCTAGTAGTAAAANACANATTGAAATTAGTAGCGAAGCAAAACCTGCTAAAATTAAAGATAGAACTGAAATGAAGGAATCATTTGAAATAGAAGAATTATTTAAAAAGGCATTAGACCTTTTTGCAGTAAATAATTCTAAAACACCAACTAATTCTAAAACACCAACTGAAGCTGAAAGAAAAGCTAAAGCTGAAGCTGAAAGAAAAGCTAAAGCTGAAGCTGAAAGAAAAGCTAAAGATGAAGCTGAAAGAAAAGCTAAAGATGAAGCTATTGGTAAGATAGCAGTAAGAATTTTATTTCGTAATCAAAAAAATACGAATCAAAAAGTAGTAGTAGATTATGAATTAAAACAAAGTGATGATGAATTTCAAAAAAAAACAAAAGAAGTAATATTAGAATATGGTATCACACGGGAAGAAATTATTAATGAAGTAAAAAAAATAGCGAATGCAGAAGAAAAATATTTAAGTGGTAGGTACATATCTTCACTCAATCAGAAGCACAATTCTGGTGGTTTTTCTACATCACAATTAACTCATGACCCACAGACTAAACATCAAGGTCATAAAGCAACACATATAAATTTTATTGAATCTTATAAAGAAAACAACAGAAGTCTCGATACAGTTGAAAAAAATATTATTGGTAATTTTAAACTCGTAGAAGATATTGTTGATGATGGACAATCTATATCTTCAAAATCATTACATAATAATAATAATATTTTTAACAGAGCTTTTAGTTTTATTTCAAAAGCATATAATAATGTTTTTTCTAGTAGTAATAAAGATTACACTAAAATTAGCGCAGATGATAATAAAAGTACTAGATCATTTTCTTCTACCACATCATCATCAGAAAGCGAAGGTTCTATATCTTCGATAAATTCAAGCAGTACTAATACGTCTTATCAATCATCAGATTCAAAATCTACAATAAGATCAGCAATCAATGCTTTGAAAAAGTTAATAACAAGAAAAGATGAAAATGAATCTCGATCTACAAGTTATAGCAAAGTAACAGGAGACGCGGGTCGCAAGAAGAGAGAGATTCCCAAAGAATTAGTTGATATAGTAGCAGAAATTAGCAAATCTCTAAAAAATGCAAATGATGAAAGAATTAACTATCATAGTGCCCAACTTAAGTCAGCTGAACAAGAATTAGAAAAATTAGCAAAGACTAGAGAAAAAGAAGCAATGTCTGAGAAACAAAGATTAGAGAAAGAAGCTAGAAATAAAAAGCTTGAAAAATTACAGAAAAAAGTAACTGCTGATTTGAAAAAAGCAACTGCTGATTTGTCAAAAAAAATTGAAGAGAAACTGAACAATGGAATTGTTAAATCTAATTCAGTTAAAAAACAAGGTGATACAGTTTTAACGCTTACCATGAAAGATAAAAAAACGGGACAAATATCTACGGTGAAAATATCTGCTAAAGATGTTCAATCTCTTGCAAAAATTACAGCTGATACTATTATGAACTCAAGTATTGAAATGAGTAAAAGTGGCAGAGATGCCATTTCAATGAAGACACTTAATAATCTGGGAGATAAGCTACAAAATTTCAATAGAAATTTCAATAGTTATTCATCGGGACCTTCTTTTATTGAAAATCTAAAAAATATAACGTGCCTTATTAAAAGTAACAGAGGAGGAGATATTGACATCACAAAATCTGTTATTTCTACAGCCCAATTTTTAGGGCAAGGTTTTCAAGAGATTCCTGGTGATTTAAAATCTATTGCAAAGAGTGCAGCAGGTAATGCCCCTTATATGGCAGAAAAAACTGCAGGATGTTTTAGTAGTTTTGTTAGTAAGGTTAAAGGAGCAAGAGAAAAAACATTTAATGCAACAGTGACTAGATCATAAGATAAAGATAAATGGGGTCATAAAAAGATAAATGGGGTCAGACCCCAAAATTCCCAAAATTCCTAATTACTTTTTTAGTGATAATAGATTCTCGCTATTATTGTGAAGTTTGAATTTTGCTTGATTGAGCTCTTTTTTAATAATATTATTTTTTTCTTTTTCTTTAGTTAATTTTTTATCAAGATTTTTAATATGTCTTTGACTAAAAAATTGATTATAATTTTTAGAAATATTTCTTGGTATTGACATTAAAATTGATATTATGATACCCAAAATAAAAAAGCTTATCATAATAACAAATATTTTAGCAGAAATAATATAAGGAATTGGCTCTAAATTTACATCAATATATTGATCATTATTGACAATAAAAACCGATAAATATAGCAAAATAGCAAAAAAAATAAGTAGCTTTATAACTCTATAGAGTGACTTTATTATTGTGATCATTTTAATATTATTGATATAAAATTTTATCTTCTAATCCAGCATTTTCAAAACCTTTTAATCTAAGTAAACAAGAATCGCATTTTTTGCATGATATTACCTTGCTATTTTTAATAATTGGATCATAGCAGCTATGAGTCATAGAATAATCAACTCCTAAATTCATGCCTTTTTTAATAATTTGAGATTTATCAAAATTTATCAATGGTGCATGAATTTTTATTTTTTGATTATTTTGCGCACTATTTGCTGTTGCTAAATTTGCCATTTTAGCAAATGACTCAATAAATTCTGGCCTGCAATCTGGGTAGCCACTATAATCAATAGCATTTGCTCCTATAAAAATATCATAAGATGAAATAATCTCGCAATATGCCAACGCATATGATAAAAAAATAGTATTTCTTGCAGGAACATATGTGATTGGTACAATTTGATTATTTATTTCTTGCACATTATTATGCTTTGGAACCTCTATATCAGATGTTAAGGCGGAATTACCAACAACTTGCAGATTTATAGTAATAATTTTATGATCTATGACCTTATCTAATTGTGCTCTACTGCTTGCATTTTCTCGCTCATTCTTATGTCTTTGACCGTAATCAAAACTTAATAAATAGCATTCATAATTTAAAGAATTAGCAATTGCTAATATTGTTGTGGAATCAAGTCCACCACTAAATAAAATTACTGCCCTCTTTTTGACCGCCCTATTTTTAGTAATACTCATAAATTAGCTTTTTCTAACTTTTCTAGGTAATGCAAAAATAGTTGATTCCTCAATACCCTCCATATTAGTAACATTAACCTCTTCTTTGATAATATTTTTCATTCTTGCAATAACATCTTGCACCAATATCTCAGGAGCTGAAGCACCTGCTGTTAGACCAATATTTTTGACATTATCAAGCCATTTTATGTTAATATCATCAGCATTATTTATTAAATATGAATCTAGACCACATTCTTCACCAAGATCTCTTAATCTATTTGAATTTGAGCTATTTTGCGCCCCTATCACTATTAAAATATCAGCAATTTTAGCCAAAGATCTGACTGCATCCTGCCTATTTTGTGTAGCATAGCAAATATCTTTAGTAGCCATACCTGGCTTTAAAGCAGGAAATCTTTGTTCTAATATTTTAACAATTTTTAAAGTATCATCAACACTTAATGTTGTTTGAGTAACATAGGCAATTTTATCAGGATTTTTTACTGTTATATTTTTAGCATCTTCTTCATTGGTAACTAAAATAACATCTTTTTTAACTCTGCCACTTGTGCCTTCAACTTCAGGATGCCCTTTATGACCAATTAATATAATTTCAAAATCCTGCTCTTCATATTTCTTTGCCTCTCTATGAACCTTACTAACCAATGGACATGTAGCGTCTATTATATCAAGATTTTTACTAACTGCGTCCTGTTCAACTTGGTCAGAAACGCCATGCGCTGAAAATATCGTAATTGCCTCTTTGGGAATTTGTGCTACATCATCCACAAATATTGCACCTTTTTTTTCAAGAGATTCAACAACATATTTATTGTGAACAATTTCATGACGAACATAAATAGGTGCTCCAAATTTTTCTAAAGCCTTTTCAACTGTTTCAATTGCCCTGGTAACACCAGCACAAAACCCTCTAGGCTTTGCTAAAATAATATTCATTTAGTTATTTCTGATAATAGCATTATATTTTTGAGTAATTTTGGCAATTATATCATTTGAGATTATTTCTATTTCTTGCGATGTAAGAGTTTTATCTAAAGATTGCATTTCCACACTAAGAGCAACAGATTTTTGATTATTTGATAATTTATCACCCTTATATATATCAAATAAGGTAATATTTTTTATGATTTTTTTATCTATTTTATAAATATCATTAATCATTGAGCCAACCTCTTGATTGCAATCAATAATAAAAGCAAAATCTCTGATTGAAGACTGAAAGGAAGAGACCTTATATGGTTTGATTTTTTTATTAGTAATTTGTGGTAAATTTTTTAGAGATATTTCAAATAAATTAACTCGCTTTTTAATTGAAAATTTCTTTAAAATTAAAGGGTGAATTTCGCCAAAATGACCAATTATTTTATTGCCCATTTTAATTGCACCATATCGATATGGGTGGTAATATTTTAATGGATTTTCCGTTTCAATTATCATATTTTCTCCATTAATTTTATGCAATTCTAATATATCATATAAATCTTTTTTAACATCAAAAATATCAAATTCTCTATTATCTTGATAATGACTATTTGGTTTATTAACTCCAACCCTAATGCCATTAATTACTAATTCCTGACTTACATTATCTTTAAAAACATTACCCATTTCAAATAAAGATAAATCATTATAACCCCTAACTGAGTTATTTTTATATGAATTTAACAATCCAATAACCAAATTAGGTCTTAGGTAATTTAGATCTTGAGATATTGGATTAGCAATCTCCATTAAGTCGCTATATTCAGTAAAATCATTTACCAAGTCCGAATTAACAAATGACCAGGTAATTACTTCTAGATAATTATTTTTAATTAAGTGATTTTTAATTATTGATTGATAATCTATGTCAAAAGAGGTATTTTTAGTAATTTCTAACGGTGATTTTTTTATTTTATCATTCCCTTATATTCTAATTAACTCCTCTATTATATCTTCTTTATTAGTAATATCAGATCGCCATGAAGGAATTATAAGCTCAAAATTATTGGCAGATATTTCATTAATATTAAATCCTAATTTTGTTACAATATCAATTGCAATTTGCTTATCTATGTCAATATTAATTAATTTTTTAAAATCATCTAAATTAAAATTTACAACCCTATTGTTAAATTCGTTATTTTGAGATATTATCTTACTTGCATCACCACCACATATTTCAGTAATTAATGATATAGCAAAATTAATTGCATTTATTGATGATAAAGGATCGATTGCTCTTTCAAAACGATATCTTGAATCAGATAGTAAATTATATTTTCTACCCGATCTGGCAATATTAGAAGGGTCAAAATAAGCCGCTTCTATGATGATTTGCTTAGTTTGATCACTACAAGATGAATTATCACAGCCAATAATTCCCGCTAAGGAAATGATTTTATTATTGTTGCATATTATTAAGGAATTATTGACTAATTCAATTTCTTGATCTTTTAAAGAAGTAAATTTCTCGCCACCCAAAGATAGTTCGATCTTTATATCACCATTAATTTTGCTGGCATCATAAGCATGCATTGGTTGATTAAAGGTCATCATTGTATAATTCATAATATCAACTATGGTTGATATTGAATTAATGCCCACAGATTCTAATCTTTGCTTTAACCAATTAGGAGATTGACAATTGGTAATATTATCAATAAAACAAAAAGAAATTGAAGAGCATAAATTATTGCTATTATTGACTATTTTAAAAGGAAAATCATTATTAAATTTGTTGCTATAATTAGTCAAATCCTTTAATTTACCGATATTTGTAGCAGCTAAGTCTCTAGCAATACCATAAACACCTAGACAATCTCCCCTATTGGGAGTGACATTAATATCAATAATAACATCATTTAGGTTGTAAATTTCACTTATTTTTGTCCCAATATCATATTTATCATCAATTTCAATGATACCTTGATCATCATCACCCAATTGCAACTCAGTTGAAGAACATAACATGCCACAACTTTCATATCCAGCAATTTTTGATTTTTTAATAATCATTGAATTTGATGGAATAACGGCCCCAATTTTTGCTAATGCCACCTTAATTCCAGCTCTTGCATTACTAGCTCCGCAAATAATTTGAATTAAATCTTTAGAGAAAGCAGTTTCAACCTGACAAATTTTAAGTTTTGATGATTGATCATGAGCTTTCGCTGTTATTATTTTTGCAACTTCAAAATCTTGATATTTTCTTGATTTATCTTCAATTGACTCAACCTCAAGACCAATATCAGTAAGTTTTTCTGATATTTCGTCAATTGTTGCAGTTGTTTCAAGATATTGTTTCAACCATGAAATTGTGAATTTCATTGTTTTTATATTTTAGTTATTTGACATAAATAGCACATATTAGATTATGTAATATTAGCTTTTAGTATTTTTTTAAATCAGAAGTAATTAGATCTTCAATATTGTTACTGGAATTATCATTAAAGATTTCTGCTTCTTTGGAGTTAATTTCATTTCTAATGTTATTTTCAAAATAGTTAATTGACCCCTCTATCAGATCAATCTTAAACTCTCTAATTGCTTTTTCTTCTTCAATTTTAATCCTGTTAATTGCAGCTTTAGTTTTTTTAGATATTTCATCTTCAACTTGCTCTTCGCTAGATTTTATAATTTCATCAGCTTCTTTTTTTGCATCAATAATTAATTGATTTCCATATTCTTTTGACTCTTTGAGATATTCTTCAGCTTTAATTAAAGCTTGCTCAGCTTGCTCTCTAGCATTTTTAGCAGATTTTATTTCATCACTAATTAATTTAGCTTTGTTATCTAAGGCATTTAATAAAAAACTTCTAGCAAATTTAATTAATAGTAAAACAAATGTTATAAAGGCAATTGCTAACCAAAATTTTTCATTAATCATGATCTAAATAATTTTGTTTTAATTGAAATAATAAAATCTTTTACTAACTTCTCTTTTTGCTGCTCACAATGTGTAACAAATTTTATTATTTCATCTTTAGAATTAATTGACATAGTCTCAATTCTGTCTTTTAGCTTTAATATTGCGATATCCCTGCTATTTAGAGCCTTTTTATGAGCTTGATCAATTTTATTTTTATAATCAATATTAGAGCTATTTCTAATATCAAATGATTCTTGCTTTAGCTTATCTATTTTTTGCTGCAAAGCAAATGATTGATTAGTATCATCTTCGATAATTTTTTTGCGATTTAATATTATTTTGTCAATTCTTGGGATTATTATCTTGTTAAGATAAAAATATAAAAAAACAAAACATAGCAAAAACCAAAAGATTTGAGAGCTAAAATTTGAAATATCTAATTGAGGCATTTTTATACAGATAAAACAACCCACCTAATTACTAAAATTATTAGGTGGGCTATAATAATTAATTAACCAAAAAGAATCAAGAAAGCAACAAGTACTGCAAAAATTCCAAGAGCTTCTGCAAGTCCCGCTGCAATATAAATATATTTTTCCATTTTAGGAGCAGCAGATGGGTTTCTAGCTATAGAATTAAAAAATGAACCAAAAATATTACCAATTGCTAAAGCTGCTCCAGCCATTCCTAAAGAACATAAACCAACGCCAATATATTTTATAGTATCATAATTATTAACAACTTCATTTGTAACTTCTTGCATTTTATATTTAATTAAATGTTAAAACCCGCAATAAACCCATTGATCGGGAAAATTTAGCCCTGCGAGCTTAGGCTAAAATTAGTGAGATTTTGTTACTTCACCCAAATATGCAGCAACTAAAATTGCAAATATATAGGCTTGCAGTACAGCAACAAAAACCTCAAAACCAGTCATAATAACACTAAATAAAAAAGGAAGCATACCAACAATAACGCCAAGAGATATTATAAATCCAGCAACAACTTTTAATAATACATGTCCTGCAACCATATTAGCAAATAAACGAACAGATAATGTTACAGGCCTAATTAAGAAAGAAAAAAACTCAATAATAAAAATAAGTGGCGCAATCCATAATGGAACACCACTAGGGATAAACATTTTAAAAAACCCTATAAAACCATTGCGATAAATTGCAAAAATAGTAATTACAGCAAATGACAATAAAGCCAGTGATAATGTGATAATAATTTGACTTGTTGCAGTAAAGCTATATGGAGTCATGCCAAGTAAATTGCACATTAGAATAAAAGTGAATAGTGTAAAAATAAGACTAAAAAATTTAGTACCTTCATCTCCAATCACAGTTTGAACAATATTAAGTACAAAATTATAAATTGATTCTGCAATTATTTGAAACCTATTTGGAAATAATGATTTTTTACTTGTGGCAAGTGTCATAAAAATCACCACAAATAATGTAGCTAAAACCATATATAAAGCAGAGTTTGTGAAGCTAATATCTATTCCTGCAATACTTAAATCAAAAATCTTTTCAACACTAAATTGAGAGAGTGGATTGCTGCCAGCTGCAATATTAAAAGTAAAGTAATTAGAAAATAATAATGTAAGTAAATCCATTATGAAATAAGTACCAAAATTTAATTAATGATTATTGATTTACTAAATTAGTAAAATCTATTTGCAAAAAACTATTATATAAATTTAATTATAAGTAAGCTATATTTTAATTACTCAAAAGTCAACTATGAAAAGCTTAATTATTTTGCCATTTTTCCTAATCTCACTAACCTTTAACTCACTTGCAGATAACATAATTGATGATAATAAATTTCAGGATTGGGCTTTTTTTAAAAAAACTAGCTCCAATAAAGAAACATGCTATATTATGTCAATACCAATATTATCTCCAAAAGATATTGTTAGAAGTAAATCATTTTTTATTATAACTAATAACAATAATGATGTTGACGAAATCAGTACTTCATCAGGATATTTTTACAAAGAAAATAGCAATGTTGAATTATCATTTGGCTCAGAAAAATTCTACCTATTTCCATATAAGAATTTTGCTTGGGCTAATGATAAAAACCAAGATATTGACATTATAAAAGAAATGCAAAAACAAGATCAAATGTATATAACTGCTATTAGCAAAGAAGATAAAATTACAATTGATCATTATTCATTAATTGGCTTTACCCAGGCCTATAAAGCAATGAAACAAAATTGCAAATAATGGAACAATTAATAATAAATTTAAAAACTGCATTACCTATCTTATCTGCTATTTTTATTGTTGTAATATTATCAATTTTAACTATTAGAATAATATTTATTATTATACTAAATAAAGCCAAAAGAAAATATCAAATTATCAAAAATAAGGCTAAAAAAATCATCAAACCTAAAAAATTAATAAAAGAAGAAGAGGAGCTACTTCTTAATAAACAAAAACAAGGAAATATCACAAAAAATAATAATCAATCTTATCAAATCATTGAATCTCAGGAGCAAGAGGAGCAAAGAGAGCAGCTAAATAATATGGATATTATTGACATTGTCAAGCCAATAGGTTTTTTTACCTCAATGATACTTGGTCAAAAGTTGACATATCTTATTCAATCAGCTCAAATAATAAATAAAAGAGGCAAAAAAGGTTTTTGGGTTAGTATGGTCGAAGCTCAGGAGAAAGCTGCAGGAAGACAACATGGTAGAGGAAGATAAATCATATATAAATTTAAGCTATTTCAATAATTATTATTTCTAATAATCAGATCTCAATATTACTTTAAAACAAAATTTTAATATTTTAGTAAATAAAATTGCAAATAATGGATAAATTACAGTAAATAATTTGTAATATATTTACTAATTTGGCATTGTTAATCTAAGATAGATAATAATCCATTTCTCTTCAAAATCAATAATTTCACTGAATATTCAAGCATCTTTATTGACTTACTGTAACATTTACTTTTTCTTCTCATTCTGGCTAGAAAGTGTCTGAACAAACTATTATAACCCTCGACCGTATAAGTATGAGCTTTCGATTGAATGTGTTTATCTCTTGGAATAAACTTTTCATAAGGTTTCCAATAATCAGTCATAATAAATCCTTTAGCTCTATCTCTTATTCCCTGCCAAAGTTCTTTCCCAGTTTTTGTTGATCTATTGCCAATAGTGAAGTTGACAAATTCTTTTGCATATCGATCAACAGCAATCCAGATCCAGACTGCATTTTTTTTGAGCTAATATAACTGTGCATCTCATCTATTTCGGTAACACATATATTGTGATCGTTTTGTAATAAATCTAAACTTTTGCCATATTGTTTAATCCAATTAAAAACACTGACATGACTAACTTTTATTAGTTTGGCTATAGATCTAAATCCTAACCCTTCTAAGTATAACTCTAGTGCAAATCTTTTTAGTGATTTATCTTTGGAATTTCTGCCTTTTGTATAATTATAGTTACAGTCTTTGCATTTATAGCGCTGCATTCCATACATTTTACCATTCTTACAAATATTAATACTAGAGCATTTTAGACATTTCATAGATTAATTTATTGAGTTAAAATGTCTATTTTATGTTCGATAATATTAATTGCTAGTAAAATCTATTGTAAGTTAACGATGCCACTAATTTATCATTTTGTCTTAATGATTTTAATTGACCTTACCTGATATGAGATATTTACCACCTTTTTTTTGCTTTGCTATTTCAGCAACCTTACTTTCATTATCAATCCTTGAAACAATAAATGCACAAAAAAATACAGAAACAGAAAATGATCAAAAAAACAACTATGACAAGATAATGCATAATTCCTTATCTACAATATTTGCAACATTATTAACTTCTGCAATATATTGCAATTCTCAAAATAATTCTCAAAACAAATTTACTCCAATAATATATTCATTTTGTCTTTATTTATATTTGGTCATAATAGTGTAATATATTATAGTGACAAAGAATCAACATCAACAATACTCAATATATTGGGATGCATTGCTTCATTACTTGCAATAAAAGATAGTTGTGAAAATTATATAAGAGCAGATGCACAAGTACCTTCTACAGAAGTAACTATAGATACCCAAATAGTTAATTTTCAGCCAAATTATCAACTACCGCCACATGCGACACCCCCAAGAGTACCACCAGGTCCAGATACAGAATCTTATAGATCAGTAGATTCACTTTCCTTAAATTCACCTTCTAACAGTTCACCCTCCAACACTTCACGCTCCCTTTAATAATTAACAAATTACTATATATTATCCCATAATAATATAAGATAGACCTTAATCCAAAAATAAGATTGCAATATTTAAAATCATTATTAGAATTTTTTAAAAAACATTATTATATGTACTTAATATCCTTCTTCATTTTTAGATTGGTGTTTATTTTTGTAACATCAGGACTTGCATTATTATTAATAGCTCTTTCTTTTAATTTAGTTGATATTAACCAAATATCTAAAATTTTAAATTTATCTCCTGAGTTATCTGATGCACTTCGAGTTGTAATTTCAAGAATTCAAGAAGTTACATCAAATCTTGGCGACACTATTATCAATTTAATCAAAGATAATACCGGATCTTCTATTGAAAATATTAATGCCGAAGATGTAAAAGATAAAATTAACGAAACATTCAAAGATTCAACTGGTAACAAATCTCAAAATTGATATCTCTATTAAATCTCTTCAGGCTCATTTTTCTTTTTTTATTATTATTGCCACTATATATTTTTAGTAAAAAAAGATTCATTTACTACTTCTTTTATAATGCAGGACCTTCTTTTGTGAAATTGGGACAAATGCTCGCTACTAGACCAGATTTAATTGGCCTTGATATATCTACAATCTTATCAAGATTTCAGGATAAAATGAAACCTTTTAGCAAAAAACACCTCAAAATAATCCTCAAGAAAGAATATGGCGATGAATTTAATAAATTTTTCAAAGAATTTAACCATACCCCAATTGCATCAGCCTCAATTGCCCAAGTTCACAAGGCTAAAACTCATGATAATAAAATAGTAGCAATAAAAATATTAAGACCAAATATCAGAAAGATAGTAAAAAGAGATATTAAAACATTAAAACTTTTAGTTTTTATTGCTAAATATATTGCAAAACCTTTCTTCAGCTTTTTTAACGACATATTAAAGCTTCTTAAAGAAACATCAAAATCTGAACTAGATTTAACAATAGAAGCAACTAACTGCTCTTTACTAAAAGATAACCTAAAAAATTTAAAAGGTTTTTATGTGCCAAATATATATTGGCAATTAACTACAACAAATATTTTAGCTATTGAGTGGCTTGATGGCATTGCCTTTTCTGATAAAATAGCAATCAAAAACTCTAATCACGATAAAGATCTTATAGCCAAAAATCTGGTGATAAGCTATTTTAACCAAGTATATAAATATGGATTTTTTCATGGAGATATGCATCCTGGCAATTTAATTTTACTTAAAAATGGTGATATTGGTGTTGTAGATTTTGGTATTATGGGTATTATTGACAATCAAACAAGAATTGCGATAGCAAAAATTGTTATTGGCTTTATTAATAAAGATTACAATAAAATTGCCCAACTCCATATTAGCTCAGGTCTTGTTCCACCTAATGTAAATGCACAAAAATTAGCATTATCATGTCGCAAAATTGGTGAAACAGTTGTTGATTCCAAAGTAAAAGATATACCAATTGCACAATTACTACAAAATCTTATCTCAATGACCCAAGACTACCAAATGTCTACCAAACCTGAATTACTATTATTGCAAAAAACCATATTATTAGTAGAAGGGATTGGTACAATGCTAAATCCCAATCTTAATATTTGGGATCACGCCAAACCATTTATGAAAGAATGGTCAAAAGTAAATTTAGGTTTTGATGCAAAAATAGTTAACATAGTTACTGAAGTAATTAATATAATAAATAAACATTATAACATAAAATAGCAAAATATGTATAGAACATTTATGAGAAGCAAAATACACCATGCTAAAGTCACTCAAGCCGATCTTAATTATCAAGGGTCAATATCAATTGATGAACATCTTCTAAATAGTGCCAATATTTCAGAATTTGAGCAAGTTGATGTTTTAAATATTAATAATGGTGAACGCTTTACAACATACGCTATAAAAGCTAAAAAAAATAGTGGAGAAATTAAAATAAATGGTGCCGCAGCTAGAAAAGCCCAAATTGGCGATAAAATAATCATCATAGCCTATAGCCTAATTAAAGAGCCAATTCCCTCAGATTTTAAGCCTAATACTATTATAATTGATGATAATAATAAAATTAGCAAACTCACTTCTTGTAATTAAAAAAAATCAATTTAATATGAACAAATTATAATTTATTAATTTACGAAGATGAAAAGAACCTGGCAACCAAGTAAAATCAAGCGCAAAAGAACTCACGGCTTCAGAGCTAGAATGTCTAGCGCCGCTGGCAGAAAAATAATCAACTCTAGAAGGGCTAAAGGTAGAGCTATTTTATCTGTCTAATGTCATAAATAACAAGATATTCAGCTAAACCTCATCAACCCCCTCATCAACCTTATATTTTATAGTAATGATTGATGATTACTCTAAATCCTTTTTTAAATTACTAACTATTAAAAATAGTCGTGACTTTAGAAATCTATCTAAATCTCAATATAAATATTATGGCAGATATGTCATAATATTATGTAATATTACCCCTGATAAATATCTACATAATAAAAGTTTAAACCTTAACTGCATCAACTTTATTAGAATTGGCTATACAATTTCCAAAAAAATTAGTAAATTAGCAGTTAAAAGAAATAAAATTAAAAGAAGATTAAAAGAAATAGCAAGATTATATGATCAAAAATATTATATAAATCACTATGATTATAATATTATAGCCAAATCACAAATTATTGACTCTGATTTTAAAGAGATTAAAAAGGATTTTGAATTTTGTATCAAAAAACTTAAACAAAAAATAGATGCTCAAAAAAATTAAAGAATATTTCACTCATAAACTATTATCAGGATCAAAAATACCTTATATTATCNTAATATTTTTTTTAATTGTTCTGACTGTTAATATTATATATATTCTGATTGCTTCTAAAAATTGGAGTGGGGTTGCAGTTACAAACTCTTATAATAAAGGTTTAAATTATAATCAAACCATCAAAATTGCAAAAGAACAAGAAAAACTTGGCTGGAAATTAAAATATGAATATATTCCACAAATATATAACACAACTAAAGGTAAATTTAGATTTTTGCTATATGATAAAAATGACAATAGAATCACAGATGCCAGCATATATGTAGTTTTTCAAAGACCTNATAATAATAATATTGCGCAATCGCTAAATTTAAGTTTTAACAAAAATAGTGATGCATATGAGGATGATATAGATTTTTCTATTGCCGGCAAATGGCATGCCAATNTCACAATTACAAGAAAAGATGATACATATCGATTGAAGAAAAAATTTATTATCAAGTGAAATATTGTAAACATTGCAATTCCAAAAGTTATAATAATGAATTTTGCTGCATAGGGTGTAAAAGTTCTCATAAATTGATCAATAAAATGGGTCTTGGCAAATATTACCAATTAAAATCTAGTGATATTGGCTATATAAAACCTGAATTAAACCAAGAAATTAATATTGAAAAATTTGCTACTAAAAATAGTGATAATAGCTATGAAATTTTTGTCAATATTCAAGGAATTCATTGCGGTGCTTGCATTTGGCTTATTGAAACAATATTAAAAAAAGACCCCAATATAATATCATCTCGGATAAACCTTACTCAAAAAACATTATTTCTAAAATGGCGCAATAAGTTAGATAATTTTTATCAAATCATTGACAAAATTACCAAAATAGGCTATAAAATCCTTCCTATAGATAAAGAAATAATAGCTCAAAACCAAAATCAAGAAGATAAATCACTATTATTATCACTTGCAATAGCAGGTTTTGGTGCTGGAAATTTAATGCTATTATCCTTTGGCTTGTGGTTCTCTTCTCACTATGATATGGGTTTTTATACCAGAAATTTACTACATTTTTTTTCAGCAATCATCGCCATACCAGTCATAATATATGCTGGGAGGCCATTTTTTAGATCAGCAATTAAATCTATCAAAGCAGGCTACCCTAATATGGATTTAGTCATAAGCGTTGCAATAATATTAACTACTATTGCCAGCTTAATTAAAACATTTAAAGGAGATTGGCATATTTACTTTGATTCAGCAGTTATGCTAATCTTTTTCCTACTTATTGGCAAATATCTTGAACAAAAAATCAGAAGAAAGGCTTTTAACATTGCCAATGAATTTATGATGCTAAATTCAAATTATGGCAGAGTCTTAATTAATAATAAAATTCAAACACTTCCAACTAGTCAGCTAAAAAAAGACATGATATTAATTATAGCTAGCGGCGAAAAAATATCAGCAGATGGTATAATAATCGAAGGTGAAAGCGAAATTGATAATTCCTTAATTAACGGCGAGTCAAAACCAAAATTAGCTAAAATAAATGACAATGTATATGCAGGAACAATCAATCTAGGATCGCCAATCAAAGTTTTAATAACAAAAAATCAGAGCGATTCTATATTATCGCAAATAATAAAATTAACCCAAAAAATAGATAATAATAAAAATAAATATATCAAAATTTCTGACAAATTAGCTAAATTATATATACCAATTTCTCATCTTTTGGCCTTTGCAACATTTATTATATGGTATTGTCACAAAAATAATCTCGATCAAGCATTTAATAATGCCATTGCTGTTTTAATTATAACCTGCCCTTGCGCATTAGCGCTAGCAATTCCAATTGTTCAAACAATTTTAACATCAAAAATGCTTAAAAAAGGCATTATCATAAAATCTGGCAATATTATTGAGCAATTACCTAAAATTGACACTATAATATTTGATAAAACAGGCACTTTGACCCAAGGAAAGCCAGTATTACAAGATATTTTTGAAATTAAAAATAACAAATTAGTAAATTTATCAAAGCAAAAAAAGGATAAATTGCTAAAAATTGCTGCATCTCTTTGTCAAAATAGTCGCCACCCTATTGCACAATCAATATTAAATGAATATAAGGGCAATTTTTACAATATTAAAACCACTGAAATTAAAGGTCAGGGTCTAAAGGCAAAATTAAAAAATGACCAAATATTCCTAGGCAAAGCCGAATTTTGTAAAATTAACGATAAGCTATATCAAGATTTAGACAAAAAGGGTAATTTAAACAGCTATTTAAGATATCAAAATAGCCAATTACTATTTATATTTGACGACCAGCTAAAAGATGATGCTAAAAAAATAATTAAAATTTTACAAAAAAATAAAAAAGTAATTTTATTATCTGGAGATAATGAAGAAAATGTCAAAAAAATATCCAAATCTTTAAAAATAAATAGGTTTTATTATGATCATGATCCTGTTAAAAAGGCTGATTTTTTGAAAACATTACCCAAAGATGAAAAATTTATCATGGTTGGTGACGGAATTAACGATGCATTGTCACTACAAATGGCTGATATTTCAATATCGTTTAACAATGCTTCTGATATTGCTCAATCAATATCAGATATTATCATACAAGGCGATAAATTAAATCCTATCAGTCAGATAATTTCATCTTCTACTAAATCTGTAAAAATAATGAAGCAAAATTTATCATTATCACTATTATATAATATAATAGCAGTTCCTTTTGCAATGGCAGGATTTATAATACCTTTATTTGCTGCATTAGCAATGTCATCTTCTTCAATAATTGTTACCCTAAACTCTCTAAGAACAAAATAGCACTATCATCAAAAGCTGTCTTAAAATAATTACAAAATTAGATTAAAGATATTTTAAGATATGATTTTTAGCGGCAATATTTAAAGAAAATAATTTATTTTAATATTATTTTTTAATGGCATTTTTAACCTCCAAAGGAACATAATTTTCATCATGCTTAACTAAAAGCTCTTTTGTAATAAAGATATCTTCTACCAACCTGCCCTTGGCAACAACGCCCTGATTTTCTCTAAATAAGTTAGGCAATATTCCATAATAATAAACCGCTATTTCATTATTATTATCTGTAATAATAAATTTAGATTCAATGGAATTTATTTTTGTAACTGAGCCCTTTTTTACTAACCCCCCTACTCTAAAATTTTGATTAGATATTTTTTGCTTTATTTCATTATTTAATAGCTCCGAAGGAGAATAAAAAAAGACAATATTATCTCTAAAATTAATTGTAATAAATATTAATGCCAATATTGAAACCGCAAAAACAATGGCTATAAATAATATTCTTTGTTTTTTTGCTTTTTTCATAAAAAATATTTGATTAAAATCACATTTTATGATATAATAAATAATATAAATTATTTTACTAGTTAATTTAAATTTTACAAAATATGCCAGCTGATACAAAAAAGTCAGAAAAAAAAGCGGATGATGCGGATGATGCTTTTAGTTTTAAAGGATCCCCCCCTGGTACAAAGCCAATCAGTAAGTTAAATACTGTATTATCAGAGTTTATTTCATCTGAAGAAGCAGAAGCTCTATTTCCAGGACTAGTAATACCCCTTAAAGATGAAGATGAAGATGAAAATGAAAAAAAAATAGAAGTCAAATACACTAATGATGGACATAAATCAATAACATCATATTTGGAAGAACCAAAATGTCAAAAAGCAATTCAAGATTTTGCAACAAAACATCCAGATACAACAACATTAGCATTAATAAAAATTACTGGCGCACCAAAATTTTTTGAAATGGATGAAGAAGTTCAGAGTCTTATTGACGAAATTAAAACACATTACCTTAAAAGAAAAAAAGGAATCTCTCATGCAATATCAACTTATGAAAAAGAATCTAAATTTTTAAATTATTATTCTGAATTTTCTAAAAAAAGAAAAGATCTTAACAATCAATCCAATAACTTAGAGGGATTGATTGATTTAATTGATAAATACAACCCCGATAGAGACAAATTTGATCCATCTTTTTTAATCACACTAAAAGATAAAATAGAGTCAATAAAAGAAAACAATTTAACAGAAGAACAATCTATTAAAGATGATGAATTTCTAGTTAATATAAATGAAAAGTTAAAACAACAAAAAAAAGAATTATACACCATTACATCTCATAACAAAGGCTGTATAGCAACTACATTTTTAACTCGAAATCAGTTTAATAAAATTCAAGAAGATAATGTTGCAAATAGCACTTCTTGGCAAGATTCATTATTAGAATTTATTGCTAACAAATACAAAATCACAACAACAACTCCACAAGGAATCACTCCTGCACAACAAAGTTTTTACCACTCATTTTTTGCTGCAACCTCTTCAATTACTAACCCTAGTGATCAAAAATACTCTAAGCAAGCAGAAGAATTAAAAAAAATTAAAGATTCATATAACGAACTTATATCATCTCAAGGTGATAGTGATAAAATTTTTTTAAAAAATTTATTTGGTGATAACTGTGATGAGTTTGATGAATTAATGAAAGGAGACTACTCCGCTTATATAAAAGAACAAAAAGGATTTAAACAAGCATTAGAAACTAGTTTAAAAAAAATAGATTTCAGCAGCAATTATGAATATGAAAAAGGCACAATAGAAAATGATGATACTGCATTATGTTTTAATTTTTTTAGTAAAACTCATGGCTCTGCATCAATCTCTACTGAAGATTATCAAGAAACTCGTAATTCCATACATACGCAACTACAAGAATTTGAAAAATACTTAAAAGATAAAAAAAATAACAACAATACTTCAAATAAATGGAGTAAACCTTCATATTATAAAGAAAAAATTAACATTAAAAAATTAGAAAAACTTATTAAAAGTTTAAAAACAGCATTAAACTCTGATAATGATGATGATAATAAATCAAAAATAACGGCCATAGAAGATATTATAAGTGATAAATATTTTAAAAAGTTAAAATCGGAACATAGTACTTTAAACTTGCAAAAAGATTTAGAATTGTTAGCAGACTATTATCGTAACAAAAAAGATGGCAAGACCTCAGCAGCAACACTAATATTAGACACAAGAAGAGATAAAGAAAATTTATCTATAGGAGAAGGTCTATTCACAATATGTAACAAAAAAGGCAGTAATGACTTTCAATTAATTATCAATAAAAATCTATTGAAAGGGGATCAACAAGAAGATCACGATAATGTATTTTTTAAAAATATTGGCAGAGATAAGGATGGTAAAAATTATTATATTAGAATGTTTGTTGCAAAAGGTGGAGAAACAATATATAAAGACGGAGAACCTAATGAAAAAGCAACTAAAGATGACATAGTTTTTGATAAAAATACTATTTGGTGCGCAAAGAGTGAATCGCAATTACATAAAGGTGAAGCTATCAAAATTGATGCTAAAAAAGCTCCTAAAAATATTAGAGTTAAATTTAAAGAAACTCATATAATAGTACTTGAAGCTAATAATAATAAAATTATAGAATCTGAAATTTTTACAGGTGGTTTGCATTCTAAAATAATAACACCAAGCACTAGCCCACAACCACAGTCTGCAACAGCAATATTACCACAACAACAACATTCACTAGCTTAAGTCAAAATTATGCGTGATAGAGATATCTTGTAAATTTTTAACATAAATTGATACTTTTATAAATTTTATAAAAATGCTATTTAAAATAGTCTTGAAATTATCATGATTGGTTAATAGTTTTTATAATTAAATTAAGCCTGTTAAATTAACTAGGATAAAAACTTAAATACATCCGGTAATGATTTTTAGAGTAAGACGCAATTTGCGCTTACAAAATGTTGTAAGTAATGAAATATCTGCAAAATCAAGGCTTGTAACATCATTAATTATTCTTGTTTTAATACTTATATTACATAGCTTTGCCATGGTTCATTTTGAAGAAATGGCATTTCGCGATGCATTATGGCTATCTTTGACTTCTGTTACTACCGTTGGATATGGCGATTTTAGTGCGCAAACAAATTGGGGCAGATTATCTACAATTTGTTTACTTTATATAATAGGTATTGCAATTTTGGCTCAAGCAGCGACAACTTATTTTGATTACAAAATAGAATATCGTAATCGAATTCAATATGGTAAATTAAATTGGAAAATGAAAAATCACATTGTATTTGTTAACTGCCCAAAAGAAACTGCAGAAAACTTTTTTTATCAGGCTATTACTGGACTTAGAAAAAGCTTTGCAGCTTTTTCAAACCTTCCTGTGGCAATTGTTAGTGACAGCTTTAATCATGGCATACCATCGAGATTACAAAAACTTGATGTTGTCTATGTTAACCACAAAAATTTAAATGATGAAGCAATTAAAGCTTCGTGCCTACTTCATGCCAAAATTGTTGTTATATTATCGCGTAATAGATTTGATAGCAACTCTGATAGTATAAATTTTGAAATTACTGATCGCATAAGAGACCTTGGCTTCAAAGGCAGAATTGTTGCAGAAGTAACACATGATGAAAATAGACAAAGATTGCTAAAAGCAGGTGCTGATAATGTATTAAGGCCAATTAGAACTTATCCTGAAATGCTAATGAGAGCAATATTAGCACCCGGATCAGAAAGTATCATGGAAACATTATTTAATAGTAATGGAGAAGAATGCATTAGATATGATGTAGATATTAACATTAAATGGCTTGATGTTATCATTAGATTAGCATCTAAAAATCACGGCATTCCAATTGCCTACCTCAATCAAAAAGACGAAATCATAAACAACCCCCCACCAACATCAAGGGTTCATACTAAAGCAATATATGTATTAGTTAATGAAGGAAAGAAAAAAACAGATAAACAAATATCAACAATTCTTCACGAAACCACTCTCAAGAGAATAAAATCAAACGTTAAAAAAAGAATCAAAAAATAGGAGAACGTCCAATCCTCTGTGTCAATTTAATCGCTAAAATATAAGATAGGCGTTAGCCTATCGAAATAATTTAGCAAATTATTAATTAAATTGACAAATATCATGACTAAAAAACAAAAAAACTTATCGAATAATAATGTTTCAGATTTAACTGCATTCAAACGCGATGCAATAGCTAAAATATACGCAGGAAAGCCATTATTAACCAGTTCATAAACTAAGTATATTTCTTCTTGTAATATTATTGCTCAAATATATAATTGATATTATACAATA
>JAHXBS010000003.1 GCA_020054685.1 Rickettsiales bacterium
ATCAGTCATTTTTGAGCTTTATTGCTCTTGGAGCGATTAAGGTGTTTTTAGGCTTAATAATTAGCTAACAGTGTCTAGTAAAGCTAAGATAAGGTACTCTTATGAGAGATAAAAGGGGTAAAAAAAGCAATGAGAACTTTTTAATCTTGATTAATTAATCTATAGCAGATGAACAGATTCTGCCAATTTGTGAGCCAATTTTATAGCTTTTATTATTTTTAAGATCTTCGATAATCTTTAAAAAATTTTCACTTGTTAGATCTTCAACATAATCATCATTAATTTGCACTACTGGTGCATTAGCGCAAGCACCAAGGCATTCAACTTTTTTAATAGTGAATAATTTATCAATTGTTGTTTCATCTATATCGATATCTAGCTTTTTTTTGCAATCGTTAATTATTTTATCAATACCTCTAAGCATGCAAGGTGTAGTCATGCAAAATTGTAATAAATATTTACCAACTGGTTTTAAATTATACATGGTGTAAAAACTAGCTACCTCATATACTTTTATTTCTGGCATATTGAGAAGATTGGCAATGTAATTTATAACATCTTTTGATATCCAATTGTCATTTTGCCTTTGGGCCAGATCTAGAAGAGGCATGACAGCAGATTTTTGTCTCTTATCTGGGTATCTAGCAATAATTTTATTAGCTAAATCAAGGTTTTTTTTAGAAAATTCAAAGCTCATTTTAGTTTATTTAACTTGTCTCCAAACCGCTCTTTTGGCAGCTAGTAGTAAAAAGAATAATATTATTAAGAAAAGCATGGTTCTAATACCCATTTTTTTTCTATGCTCGGTTTCTGGTTCTGCTGCCCATTGTAAAAAATTTACAACATCAATTGCAATTTGTTCTTTTGAAGCAAAAGTACCATCATTATATTCGATGTGCAAATCGTCAGTAATAGGCATTGGCATTGATATTTGCCTTCCTTCAAAATATGGGTTATAGTATTTTCCTTGGGTTAATGCAAATTCTTCTGGTGCTTCTTTATAGCCCATAAGAAGTGTATATACGTAATTGGCACCATCCGGTCTGGCCTTGACTATTAAAGACATGTCTGGTGGATAGGCTCCGCCATTGGCTGATCTTGCTGCATTTTCATTTGGATATGGTCCTGCAAATTTATCGGAAGGTAGTCCAGCTCTTTCAAACATGTCTCCCTCTTCATCTGGACCATCGATAATTGTGGCTTCAGATGCTATTTGCTTGATTTCATTTTCTGAAAAACCAATATCTGAAAGATTTCGATAAGCAACTCTTTTAAGTCCATGACATGAAGAGCAAACCTCTTTATATACTTGATAGCCTCTTTGAATTGATGATCGATCAAATCTGCCAAAAAAGCCGTCAAATTCCCATTGTAGCTTTTTGGGTGATAATGCATGAGTAGCAAGTGGGTCATTATCATCTTTATTGCTGGAGGCAGCATAAGATGACATTGATGATAATAAGAGTATTAATATTATTTGTAATATTTTTGATTTCATTAAATTAGCTATTCTTGAATATTTTGAGTATAGTTCCTCCTTTTTTTACTTTTTTTATAATGTTCGTCAATAGATTGAGGAACTGGTAATGTTTTTTCAAATTTTGGTAATTTTGGTAAAATTATTAAAAAATAAGCAAAATAATAAAAAGTTGCAAACCTTGCAGCTATAACGTACCAACCTTCTGCTGGTGCTTGTCCAAGCCAGCCTAAAAAGATAAAATTAATGATAAAAATAATGTAGAATTTTTTAAATAATGGACGATAAGCTCCTGATTTTACTTTTGATTTATCAAGAAATGGTAGGGCGAATAATATTATGATTGATCCAAACATAAGAATTACTCCACCTAATTTATCAGGAACAGCTCTTAAAATTGCATAAAATGGTAAGAAGTACCATTCGGGTACAATATGAGCAGGTGTTACAAGCGGATTAGCTGGAATATAATTATCAGGATGGCCTAATGAATTTGGAAAAAAGAATAAGAAATAACCAAATATTATAAAAAATGCCGCAAATCCAACCATATCTTTTATGGTAAAATATGGATGAAATGGAATGATGTCTTTTTTGGTTTTAATTTCAACGCCACTAGGATTATTTGAGCCCGATGTATGAAGAGATGCCAAATGAAGCATTACCATGGCAACAATAATAAAAGGTAGTACAAAGTGCAAAACAAAAAATCTATTTAGGGTTGGATTATCAACTGAATAGCCGCCCCAAAGCCATGTAACAATAGCATCACCAACCACTGGAATTGCTGAAAATAAATTTGTAATAACAGTGGCACCCCAAAAACTCATCTGACCCCATGGTAGAACATATCCTAAAAATGCAGTCGCCATCATTAATAAGAAGATTAATATACCAAACCACCATAGTAATTCTCTAGGAGCTTTATATGATCCGTAAAAAAGTCCACGCCCAATATGGATAAAAACAGCAACAAAAAACATTGAAGCGCCAACAGCATGAATATATCTGATAAGCCATCCATAGCGAACATCTCGCATAATATGCTCAACCGAGTCAAAGGCCATATCAGCATTTGGAACATAATGCATTGCAAGAAATAATCCTGTAAGAATTTGAATAACCAAAGCTATACCAGCTATAGATCCAAAATTCCACATATAGCTTAAATTTTTGGGATATGGGTGTTTTAATAAGGTGCTTTCTAATGATGAAATAATAGGAAGTCTTTTATCGATCCAATTTGCAACTTTTGATCTCTGGGTTAGTGATTCTTTTAATTCATTTTGAATGCGATTTGCCATAATTATCCTATTTTAATTATATTATCTGAAATAAATTCATAAGGAGGGATTTCAAGATTAGTTGGAGCGGGACCTTTTCTGATTCTGGCTGATGTATCATATACTGACCCATGGCAGGGGCAAAACCAGCCCTTATATTCTCCTTGTCCTCCAATAGGAACGCAACCAAGATGGGTGCATATTCCAATGGTTACAAGCCATTGCTCTTTGCCTGGTTTTACTCGCTGGGCATCTTCTTGAGGGTCTTTAAGTTCAATTAAGGGTACTTTTTTAGCATCCTCAATTTCTTGTGCTGTTCTATGTTTGATAAAAACTGGCTTACCGCGCCACATTACCTTTTTTTCTCCACCAAGAGGTATTGAAGAAATATCCACTTCAATAGATGCTAAAGCCTGCACATCATCTGATGGATTCATGCTATCAATAAAAGGAAGTAAAGCGCAAAGCGCTCCAACACCAGCTGCACTATATGCAGTATTGGTTAGTAATTTGCGGCGAGATTTATCTTTCGGTGTCTCGCTGCTAATCGCTGATTCATTATCTGAATTTTGACTTTCTTTATTATTTTCAGGCATTATAAATTACTGTAATTAATTTATGATATATAAGTTTTGATATATATATTAATAACAATTATTAATTTTTATAAAATATATATGACAATTTTGCAAGTAAAAAAACTTCCTCATGCTAGTGATCTAGAATTACCTCAATATAAGACTGAAGGTAGCGCTGGTATGGATCTTGTTGCGGCAATTTCAAATGATATTATCTTAAAATCTGGACAATCAATAATGGTTGAAACTGGTATTGCAATTGCGTTGGAAAATGGTTATGAAGCTCAGATTAGGCCTAGATCGGGATTGGCACTAAAAAATGGCATTACTGTGTTAAATACACCAGGAACTATAGATTCTGATTATCGTGGTGAAATTTGCGTTATTTTAATTAATCACTCTAAGAATGATTTTACAATTACTAGATCAATGAGAATTGCGCAAATGGTTATTGCTAAATACGAACAGGCAAAAATTGAAATTGTTCAAGAGTTAGATTCAACTAATAGAGGTGAGTCAGGATTTGGATCAACAGGCACTATGTAGCTTATGGAACTTAATCAAGCTTTTATTTTTGCAGCTGGAGAAGGTAAAAGAATGATGCCTTTAACTAAAAAAACTCCAAAACCACTGCTGAAAATAAATAATAAAGAAATTATCAGCTACTCACTAGATAAAATTTATAAATTTGCCAAAATTAATAAAATCATTATTAATGCATATTATTTACATGAAAAAATCGCAGAATTTATCAATCAACAACAAAACTCGCAAATTAAAATATCTCTAGAAAAGTCAAAAATTGAAACTGGAGGAGGTTTAGTTTATGCCAAGGATAATATAGATTTTACAAAGCCATTATTGATCATTAATGGAGATATTATTTGGCAAGAAGAATCAGATTATTGTGAAATAAGCTATTTATTTAAAGCATGGCAAGATATTAAAAAAAATGATAATAATTGCAAAATATTGCTTGAATCGAAGAATAAAGATGATCTATTTGTCTATCATTTGTCAAAAATAAATAGTCGTGATTTTGATCTTGAAGATAAGAACTTATATTTTTTTGATAATAAGCCAACAAAATATGTTTATACAGGTTTGGCAATAATTGACCCACAAATAATCAATAATACGCCAAATATGGAGTGCTTCTCTTTTTCATATTTTATTAAACAAAAAATTATGAAAAATGGTTTATTGCCACATTCAAAAGGGGTTGAGTTAAAAAGTAAGTTTTTTCATATAGGGGATCATTTATCATATAATAGGGTTCAAGATTTATTCTAAAAATATATTATAATTAAGGAATAGTGATATTATAATAATATATTTACTAATTTTGTGGAAAAATATTAGCTTTTAGCGATTTTAGATTATGGATATTGTTTTTTTTGCTTAAATTATTGGCTTGCTCAATAAGAGCTGATAATAATCTGGTAAAGCTAGTAGGGTTATCGGCATTTTCCCATAAATAATAACCAAGAGATCCAGGTAGGGGGTTTACTTCATTAAACCAAATTTCATCACTTTTTTCATCGCTTAAGAAGTCGATTCTTGGGGCGCCATTAAAATTAAATATTTCCATTAATTTAATAGCACTATCTTTGATAAATTTTTCATTCTTCTTTGATAATTTTGGGTTAATCTCTCGAGAAGAAGAGGCCATTCCTTGCGAAAATGGTGATTGTAATTTATTATCGAAATCATTGCCATCATTAAGATATTTATCTTTAAAACAAAGGAGATTATCGTTTTTAATAGGTTTTTCAATGGCTGATAATTCAATTTTATCTGATAAGCATTTAGTTATACTAATATTATATTCGACTAAATTTTCAACAAATGGTTCAATTAAAGCCATATCATCAATTTGAAAAATTGTTAATAATGCTTCAAATAAATCATCTTCATTCGTCACTTTTGAAACAGCAACACTACTACCTAAATTACATGGTTTAACACATAATGGAAATTTAAGATTAATTTCAGATAGAATATTTTTTTTGGATAAGGATTTAGGTTTTTTGATAATTTGATCATTTAATACAGATATATTATGATCTTTGAGTATTTTTTTAGTTAGTGATTTATTCATGAATATTGAAGAGGTAAAATGATCAGTGCCAGTAAAAGGAATGTTAAGCATTGATAATAATCCTTGAATTTGCCCATTTTCTCCTGCTCCACCATGAAGAGCAAGAAAGGCAACATCGAAGAAGATTTTATTTTTCTTTTTAAAAAAAGAGTTATTTTCAATCTCAAAAAAAGGTCTTAAATTATGATTGGAGCATATTTTTAGAGATATTTTATGTAATCTATCTTTTATATTTTGGCTAAAATGATAATTTTTGCGATTAAGTAGCTCATCTACAATATACCATTGACCATTTTGATCAATATAAATTGGAATTGGCGTATATTGAGTTGAGTCAATTGCCTCAAATATTTGCAACCCAGTTAAAATACTAACATCATGTTCAACCGAAACTGAGCCAAAAATAACGGCTATTACTTTTTTATCTTGTGTCATTACTGCTAATTTAAAATATCAACTAATTTATCAATAAATTTATTCTTATTAATTATGCTTTTACTATTTTTAATAAGCTCTTTTGATAATTTATTATTTTCTAGTAATTTGGTTAAATTTTTTATAAGATCTTTCTGGGATTTAGCAATTAAACAGCCATTATTTTTTTCAAGATTTTGATATATCTCCTTAAAATTAAAAAATTTTTCACCACTAATAACTGCGCAATCAAGTTTTATAGCTTCGTAAGGGTTATGGCCGCCAATATTTTCTATAGAGCCACCAATAAATGTAAAATTACATAATTTGTAAAAGATACCTAATTCATTCATTGTATCTACCAAATATATTTGTGTTTTATTTGTTATTTTGTCATTGGCACTTCTGATTGCTACATTATATTTGTCAAATATTTTGGCAATATTTTTTGATCTATTAATATGTCTGGGTATAATAATTAGCAATAAGTCGCTAAATTGCTTTTGTAATTCATTATAGCAATCAAGTAATATTTCTTCTTCTTTATCATGAGTACTTGAGCATAGTAATATAGGTCTATTATTAATTTGCTTTGATATTTTTGACAATTCCTTATCATCATATAATAAAGGCTTGCTTTGGGATTTTAAATTACCAAAAAATAATACTTCACTTTTTGTAAGATTTTTAAATTTGGCAATGTCATTTTTATCTTGAACAATAATTTTGTCAAAATTGCTGAATATATTAATAAAAAATAACTTTTTAGCAATTAGCCAAAATTTATATGATTTAGGAGATATTCTAGCATTGATTAGATTGAGCTGACATCCTAATTTCTTGCTTTCATATATTATATTTGGCCATATTTCTGACTCAATAAAGAATATTTTGCTAAATTTCCAGTAATTTAGGAAAGATCTAACGCAATATAATGAGTCGATTGGTAAAAATTGATGAATTACTTTGTTGTCATATTTTTTAATTTCTTGAGATATAATTTGATTAGAGCTGGTAGTGGTTGTTGTTAATATGATGGAGCATGATTTATCAGTTTTTAGTATTTGATCAATTAATATTAGTGCAGAATTTGCCTCTCTAACACTAACAGCATGAACCCAATATAAATTACCGTCAGGTCTCTTAATAGAGGTATTTCCAAATCTTTCATTTAATCTTTTTTTATCTTCTTTGCCCTTATAAACTCTATAAAAAAGCCATAATTCAATAAATGGAAATAATAATATAGATAAGATTTTATATAATGATAACATAATTAATATCCGCCGGCTGATTTAATGAAGAATTTTTTTAATTTTGGAATTTTATTAATAGCTAAAAGTCCAAATTTTCTCATTGCACCTATTGCAATTGATTTAGTATCAAAAATTGAATTTAAAATATCTGTTGCAGCGGCAATTTTAACTGCATTAAATCGCGCTTTTCTGTTATATTCTTCAATCAAATTTTGTGAATCTATCGCTATTGCATTGAGGTAATTTTTCTTTATTAGATCTCTAAGAATTTTAATGCTAGAAATTGCTAAATTAAAACCCTGTCCTGCAATTGGATGTATTGCGCATGAAGAGTCGCCTGCTAGAATTAATTTTTTGCTGTAAAATATCTCAGATTCGATTAATCTTAGCGAATATGTAAATTTTTTAGAAATTGATTCAATCTCGCCTAATTCATGTGAAATTTTTTGACTAAGTTGGTTTGAAAAATCTTTATTACTTAATCCAAGATATGCTTTTAAATGGCTATTTTTAACTATCCAGACTATAGTAGATTGATTTTGACTATTTAATGGAAGTACTGCCAATGGTCCTCCAGGATAGAACTTTTCCCAAGCACAATTATTATGAGGTTTTTTATGCTTAATATTAAAAACAATAGCAGTTTGTTTGTAGTTTTTTTCAATGGTATTAATATTAAATTTTTGTCTTACATCAGAGAATTTACCATCACATGCTAATATTAATTTTGAATATATGTTCATGCGATTATTTAAGGTAACCATAGATTTATCGTGACAGACTTCTTGATATATATTTGGGCAATATGTTGTTATATTTTCGCATTGAGCAATTTTTTTTCTAAGAGAATTGTGTATTTTGTAGCTTTCGATAATTTGCCCTAGTTGCTTATTATCTTTATCTACATTAATGCCAAGAAAATCTAAAATGAAAACTGAATCGCAATCAGTAATTTTGATGTCCTTGATAATACCGGCATTATCTTGCAATTCATCATAAATGCCAATTTCTTTGAAAACCTCTAATGATCGTGAAGATATAGCAAAACCCCTGCCATCAGGCTCTTTATCAGATTTAAGGCTATAATTTTTTTCAATAATGGCAATCTTGAAGTCCTTGGAAATATTAGCTAAATATAATGCTGCAGTCATACCTGCAAACGAACCTCCAATTATTGTGATATCAAAATGCTTATCCATAATTATATCATTTTTTTTGGGTTAACCCATTTGTCAAAATCATCTTCACTAACAAGATTGAGCTTTATTGCTGCTTCTTTTAGAGTGGTATTATCAATGTGAGCAGTTTTAGCAATTTTTGCTGCATTATCATATCCAATATGTGGGTTAAGTGCAGTAACAAGCATTAATGATTGTTCAAGAAGTTTATTTATTCTATCAAGATTTGGCTTTATTCCAATAAGGCATTGATCAATAAAGGAGTTAATTCCGTCACTAAGAAGATTTATTGAGTTAATTATATTAAAAATGATCATAGGTCTAAAGACATTGAGCTCGAAATGACCATTACTACCACCAATAGTAACAGCGCTATGATTGCCAATTACTTGACATGATATCATAGTGAGTGCCTCACATTGTGTTGGGTTAACTTTGCCTGGCATAATTGATGATCCGGGTTCATTTTCAGGTAAGATAACTTCTCCAAGTCCAGATCTTGGGCCAGATGCTAAGAAACGAATATCATTGGCGATCTTCATGATTGAGGTGGCAATGGTATTTAATGTACCTGATAACTCAATTAAAGAATCGCAACTGGCAAGGGATTCAAATTTATTTGGACTAGTTAGAAAATGATCAATATTGTTGATCCTATCGGAGTTCTTTGTATCTATAATAGGTTTTGTTTGTTTATTATTATTTTGAATAATGTCTGAAATATTAGAAATTTCTGAGATTTTTTCAGCAAATTTTTCAGCAAATAATTTATGACTATTAAGGCCAGTTCCAACTGCAGTTCCTCCTTGTGCAAGATACATAAGGTCTTGAACTGAATTATTGAGTCGTAAAATATTGTTAAGAATTTGCTGCTTATAGCCAGAAAATTCTTGCCCTAATGTCAATGGCGTGGCATCTTGAGTATGAGTTCTACCTATTTTAACAATGTCACTAAATTTCAACTCCTTATCTTTTAGCTCATTGTAAAAGCGTATAAGGGTTGGCATTAATTTATTATATATTAGTAAAACACTACAAACATGCATTGCGGTTGGAAATGTGTCATTAGAGCTTTGTCCAAGGTTAACATGATCATTTGGATGTATTGGTGACTTGCCCCCTTTAATATTATTAGCTTTTTCATTAGCAATTGATGCTATTACCTCATTGCAATTCATATTTGTTTGGGTGCCAGAGCCAGTTTGCCATACAACCAAAGGAAAGTGGTTATCATAATAGTGGTTAATATTTTGCAAAATTTGATCGCAACTATCGATAATTTGTGTAGCTATTTGAGGTGAGTATTTTTGAAAATTTTTAGCATCCTTGTCAAAAGACATAATTTCTTTATTTGCTAAAGCTGCTGATTTTTTTACCAATATCATTGCCATTATCATTTCTATGGGCATTTTATGGCCAGGATTATTTGGGCAGATAGGAAAATTTTTAATGCTTCTACCAGTTTGAGCTCCATAATGAGAGTCAATTGGAACATTTATTTGACCCATTGAGTCAGTTTCTATACGAGTATTATCTTTTTTATTTTGCATTTGTTTATTTGATGAGTTCTTCTAAGGAACAAATTTTAAAATTAAAATTTGTTAAAGATCTTATATTAATCCTACAATTTTACAAAATTGTTCAGAATCAAGGCTTGCTTTGCCGACTAATAATCCGTCAATATCTGGGGCATTCATTAATTGATTACAATTAGTGCTGTTAATAGAGCCGCCATATACTATATAAAGATTTTCATATTTATCTGACATTTTTTCAGATAAAATTGATTTTATATGTTGAGACATTTCGCTTAATTCTTCAATTGTTGGAGTTTTCCCAGTCCCAATTGACCATATTGGTTCATAAGCGATTACAATATTTACAAATTTCCTATCTTGTGGAATTGAGTTGATTAACTGATTGCTGATATATTCGAGATGCTTACCTTCTTTTCTGACTTCACTTGGTTCTCCAACGCACAAAATAGGTTGTACAGAATTTTCAATTGCTGCAAGAAATTTTTTAGATATTTTTTTGTCACTTTCTTTGTGATAAATTCTTCTTTCAGAATGCCCAATAATAACAAATTCGCAACCAATTTCACTAATCATTTTAGCGCTAATATCACCAGTATAGGCGCCATTTTGTTCATGATGGCAATCTTGAGCACCAAGTGATAATGCTCTTGAGCGCATGATAAAGTCATTTACTTCTTCATCTGGTAGGTCTTCAATTTTTTTATTCTCTTTTTCAAGTTCACTTTTTAAGAATGTTATTGACGCATTAGTTAGTTCGCTATCTATAAACTCAATTAAATGAAAAGGTGGGCAAATTATAATTCTTTTATCATTAAGAGGTTCAATATTTTCAGAGACTGCTTTTAAGTAATTTTGTAACCATGGACCAATCTCATTAAAGCTAGAATTCATTTTCCAATTAGCGATGATTAATTTCATTTTTTTTTAAGTTTAGTTAATGTTAAATTTAAAGTAAATCATCACTTATAAAATGCAAATTATTCATTGTTTTTTTTGAATAATAATGAGCAGTCTCCATATGAAAAAAAACGATAATTATTATCTATTGCACATTGATATAATTTATCAGTGTTATTTTTGCCAATAAAGGCGCTGACTAACATCAATAATGTGGATTTTGGTAGATGAAAATTGGTTAATAAAATATCAATAATTTTAAATTTATATGAAGGATATATAAAAATTTCAGTATTATCTATTTTTGGTATAATTTGATTTTTTGAATTTATGGATGACTCAATTGCTCTAACTGTGGTTGTGCCAATGGCTATTATTTTTTTATTATTTGATTTGGCATTATTAATCAATGTTGCTGTTTTGGGGCTTATTTCATAATATTCTTTATGCATCTTATGATCCGTAATCTTGTCGCACCTAACAGGAAGAAAAGTTCCAGCACCAACATTTAAGGTTACGTAACAAATTTTAGCACCCTTATTTTTGATTTGTGATAGTAATTTTTTATTAAAATGTAGCCCTGCTGTAGGTGCTGCAACAGCTGAACCATTTTTAGCATATATTGTTTGATAATTTTTTTGATCATTTTTATCATTTTTGACTCTTTTAATATATGGAGGTAATGGAATTTCTCCAAATTGATTAATTTTATCAAAAAAGGTTTTTTTATCATATGGAAATTCCAATATAATAAACCCATCTTCAAGTTTTTGTTTGATAGTTGCATAAAAATTATCTGAAAAATAAATAACATCTTGATCTTTAATTTTCTTAGCCGGTTTACATAATGCTTGCCAAGAAATTATATTTTCTTTGCAGCTTATTTCTTGATCAAGATTTACTTCTAATTTGCTATTTTTATTATTGATAATTCCAGATAGCTTGGCTTTTATTACTTTAACATCATTAAAAATTACAACATCATCTTTATTAATATAGTTAATTATATCGCTAATTTTCTGATGAATCATTTGTTGATTGCAATCAAAAACCATCATTTTAGTATCTTCCTTATTATTGATTGGTTGTTGAGCAATTAATTTTTTTGGTAAGTTAAAATTATAATCTGAAATATTAAACATGACTAAAAATAATAAAACTCATTTTGGTTTTAAAGATGTTAATAAAAGTGACAAAACCCATCTTGTTAAAAATATATTCTCCAATGTTGCTGAAAAATATGATTTGATGAATGATTTAATGAGTGCCTCAATTCATCGCCTATGGAAAATTGAAATGGTAAAACATATTGATTTTTGTGTGCAAGGCAAAAAATTAAGAAATTATGAACATAAATTTAAAATTATTGATTTAGCTGGTGGTACTGGCGATATAGCATTTCGCATTGCTAAAAAAGCTAAAACGGAAAATATAAATTGCCATATTAATGTTGTAGATATTAATAAAGAAATGCTAGAAGTCGGCAAAAAAAGAAATATTAATTGTAAATCTTATAATAATATCGACTTTATTTGCCAAGATGGAGAAAATCTTCAATTTAAAGATAATTATTTTGACTATTTTACTATTGCATTTGGCATAAGAAATTTTACTGATATAAATAGAGCATTGAGTGAGGCTTATCGAGTTTTGAAGCCTGGGGGTAAATTTATTTGCCTTGAATTTTCCAAGGTAAATGATTATTTTTTACAAAAAATATATAATTTTTATTCTTTTAAAATTATTCCAAAAATTGGAGAACTAATTTTAAATGATCGAGATTCTTATCAATATTTAGTTGAATCAATTAGAAAATTTCCAAATCAAGAAAATTTTGCAAAAATGATAAGTGAAAATAATTTTAAAAATGTTAGTTACAAGAATCTAACATTTGGAACTGTGGCAATTCATATTGGTCAAAAATGATAGTTATAGAGCATAATAAAAAAAAGCAATTTTTTAAAAATATTATTACCAAATTTAAAAAAATCTCAAAGATTTTTTTAAGTGTAGCAATAGCTATTATTGCCCTATATTTAGCAATAATAATGTCTTTTTTTATTTTGATTTTATTTTTAATATTTGGGTTATTTTACTATATTAAATTTTTTAGAAAAAAGTAAATATAATCCACCAATAATTAATGGCACACTAAGAATCTGACCCATAGTTAAATTTGGCAAAATAAATCCAATATGATAATCAGGCTCTCTAAAAAACTCTACTACAAATCTAGCGCTACCATAAAAAGCTAAAAAAATTCCACTGATTTTGCCGCGATAATTAATTAATTTTGTTTTTTTATAGCAAAAAAACAAAATAATAAATAATAATATACCTTCAAAAAATGCCTCATAAAGTTGACTTGGGTGCCTTGGATAATTTCCTGCTCCTGGAAATATGATGCCAAATTTTGATTCAGTAAATCTGCCATAAAGCTCCATATTAATAAAATTGGCAATTCTACCAAAAAATAAGCCAATTGGTGCGATAATGGCAATAATATCTGTAAATTGTAGGAAGTTAATTTGATATTTTCTGCAAAATAAAAACATGCCAAAAATAGCACCAATTAACCCACCATGAAAAGACATGCCACCATGCCAAAATGCTAAAATTTCTAATGGATTATTAAGATAGTGATTAAAATTGTAAAATAATACATAGCCTAATCTGCCTCCAATGATTATTGATAATACTGCCCAACTAATCCAGCTATCATATGCCTTTTTAGATAGTAAATTTTGATTTTTATTAATATGTTTAAGCCATAAAATTGTTGCAATAATTCCTAATATATAAGCAAGTGAATACCATCGAATTTGTAGAGGTCCTAGTGAAACTAAAACTGGATCAATATAGGGTAAAACATAATGAGTTTCAAGCATGATTTATCGCGCTTTATAGGTTGAGATTCCTTGATCTGGAATCCATAAATCCTTAGGCGGAGTTTTATATTGATAAAATATATCAATAGGAATGCCACCTCTTGGATACCAATAGCCACCAATTCTTAAAAATTTTGGCTTAATTAATTTGATAATATCTTTGGCAATATTAATAGTGCAATCTTCATGAAATGCGCCATGATTACGGTAAGAAAATAGATAAAGTTTTAAAGATTTGCTTTCAACCATATATTTATCAGCCAAGTAATCTATAATAATACTGGCAAAATCTGGTTGAGAAGTAACTGGGCAAATTGAAGTAAATTCAGGGCAAGTAAATCTTATTAAGTAACTGGTATCAGCATGGGGATTTGCAACTTTTTCTAAAATTTTACAATTAACTTGATCTAGCTGATATTGAGAATTTTGACCAAGATTATTAAGATTTTTTGTCATTTTGTTAATGATTAAGTTTGATATCAAATTTTTTACCAAGATAAGTTTCAACCTTTTTTCTATCTTCATCTGATAAGCTATCTCCAAAAAATATCATTTCACCATAATCGCCGTGATAAGCTCCATTACCATTGCTTCTATCTGTTGGAGATGAGACGTAATTAGCCTTACCTAAGTATAATTTGTCTATTATGATTTCGCTGTTAGTGGCACTATTATAATTCATTAAAAGTTCGCCATTAATATATAATTTACCATTATTGGTGGAGGCGTCAAATATATGAGTCAAGATAAATGCTTGATTATTATTTGGATGCAATATTACATCTGCCCTATGTCTTGAATATATTTTATAACCATTGCCATAAGTTGAGCTATCAATGGTGGCAACCATTAAGGCATTTGTACTTTGATAATCATATGTAAAGCCATTAGGCATTCCAACAATAATTCTTGAAGCATAACTTTCAATTTCTCTTTTTAGCACTAAAAATAATGTTAGTTTTTTCGTACGATAATTAAAGGTGCCATTATATAAAAAATCTGCATCACCAAAAACATCATTTAATTTAACTCCTGGAATTGAATTTGAAAAAGCCTTTGCATTGTAATTAGCATAAGCATTACTATTGGTCTGTGATAATGTTTTTGCAGTAGAGGGTTTATAGTAATTAAATAAATTTTTGTAAGAAATATCATTCCATCCCGAAATTTTTGCACCATCTTCATCAATTCCATCAACAAATATAAGACTCTCATCGGCTAGTGTTGTTTCATACCATAAATTAAGATTTTTCATTGATAATATAGGAGAGTTATTTGTTAAATTTGTCGCCAATTTTAATTTAGCTGATGAGGCAATGTTAAGTCCACTAACAATACCAGCAGTAATTACAGAAATTATTATAATAACAATAGATATTTCAACTAAGGAAAAGGCTTTATTTATCTTTATTTTCTTACTATCATGCATCAAATATAATTAAATAAATTAATTAATTATTAATCTAATTTGTTAAAACCAATTGCTAATGATCCAACTTTAAAGCCAAATTTTTTCATATCAGAGACATTAATCAAAGATTTATTATCAATCAAATACATCCAATCATCAATTTTAATATCATATTTTTTATCATCTACAGCTATAGTTAGAATATATTGCATTTTAACAGCATTGCCATATTGCTTTCCATGAGCAATGCCAACTACATCATGAGCAGTTGCGCTAAAATTATGATCATCGATCATTTTAATGGTCCAAACTCTATGGTCTTTTTTATTGTCAGAAAATTCAAAATGCTCTTCAAGGGTGCCAATATTTCCCTGCCAAGAGCCTTTAATTTTTGCTTTAAAGGTTTTGATCACCTTGTTACTTCTGTCTCTTACAATACCAAAAGCCTCAAGATTACCATTGAAAAAGTCACGAATATCAATTTTTGGATTGTTTTTTTCATAAATTTTGGCATCATGAGAGCAATTTGATAAAAACAGAGTAAATAATATTAGTAGTAATTTTAAAGTTTTAGATAATTCTAGAGGCTTCATTATCGCTAAATATTTTTCTTAGTAATTTGTTATTAATGGTGTGGCCTGGCTTATAGGCTTTGAATTTAGCAATTATAAAATAGCCAGAAAGGTAGATATCTCCAATAAAATCAAGAACTTTATGTCTAACAAATTCATCCTTATATCTAAGGGGTTCTTCATTAATTATTTTGCCTTTATCATTAAGCACTATGGCATTTTTCAACGATCCTCCTTTGGCCATATTGTTTTTACGCATTTGTTCAATGTCGCTTTCAAAGCAAAAAGTTCTTGCTCGACAAATATCTGTTTTAAAAGAAGTTGATTTGGCAATATATGAAAATTTCTGCCTACCAATTTTTCTAAAATCAACCTCCAGGTCAAGGGTAAAGTCATTTGCTGGCTCAACATGAATAAATTTATCATCTTCTTTAAATGATATATTTTTTAAGATTTCAATTACCTTTCTTTCTTGTTGTTGATTTGTAATTCCAGCACATTCAATTAAGAATGAAAAGGGCTCTGAACTGCCATCCATAATAGGAACTTCTGGTCCGTCAATTTCAATTATCATATTATCAATATCGCAACCCCATATTGCCGCCATAAGATGCTCAACAGTTGATACTGTTAGGTTATCTTTATTTGATATAACTGTACCAAGATTGGTGGCGATAACATTATCATAAGATGCTTTGATAATTTTATTTCTTTTTTTAGAATCTATTCTCTTAAATGTTATGCCATTATTTTCTGGTGCAGGAAGAAGGGTAAGGTTTATTTTTTCATTGCTATGAAGTCCAATGCCAGAGCATTTAATCTTACTATTAATTGTTTTTTGTTGAATTTTATAGCTCATAAATTTACCAAGGAAATTTTCTATTAATTATGCCCCTTTTAATTACCGTATTGCAGATTAGGTCATAAATAGTATTTTTACTTCTTAAAAAAGCGCTGGATTGAATCCAAATGGCAAATAATATTGTTAAGAAAATATTGGTAAAATTTGCCATAATAGCATTTACAAGAGAGATCTTATAATTTGCAACAAATGTCATCATATATATAATATAAATAAAAGGCAAGATAGATAGAAAATAATATAATAAGGCTCTTTTAAAGCTAATTGCTATATCATTTTTTTTGATAAGGTAAATTTTCATTATTCTCTTGCCAATTGTAGCTTGCCATTTTGAAGAATGAAAATATGCATAATAAAATGCTCCAACAAGCAATATAAAGCTGTAAAAGATAATTGATTTTAGAAAAATGCTATGATTTTTAACAAAAGCAACTTGATTTTCTGTAGGTGTTTTAGATGATTGATCTGCACCAAATGCCATATTATATTCTTTTTTAAATTGCATTATTTCATCATTCATCCATATTTCACCAAGAAGGGCTAAGAAAAAAAATCTTATAAAAATTACAACCCACACATCAATTAAAATGGCAAAAATTCTTTGAAAAGATGAGGCCTTTTCTATATTTGAGTTTTTAGGATTTGATATTTCAATGCTCATAACCAAATTTTTTAAAATTTACGATTTTTTTTGTAATTGAATCGCTATAAATGTCAATATTTGTAATGTTATTGTTAAAATTAAAGCATCCTATTTGAGATATTGCAATATTTAATTTTTTTTGCAGATTCATGATTTTATTAAAATTTTTCGGAGGTGAACTAAAGATTATTTCATAATCTTCTCCTTTATTAACTAAGTCTTCTTGCATTGAGAGGTTATTTTTCTTTGAAAAAAAAGTAGGAATCTTATCAAGATATATTTTAGCAGATAATCTAGAAGAGTTGCACATTTGCTTTAGGTCGGCTAAAAGGCCATCAGAAATATCAATTGCTCCATTGGCAAGATTTTTTTCAAGTAAGGTTTTGGTTAATTCGATTCTTGGTTCTGGAAAAAAGAAGCGATTTTTTAAATAATATTCTTCCTTTTTGTCAAAATTAAATTTTGCTACGTAATTTTCATTATTGCTAATTTTAAAGCCAAGATAGCTATCTCCAACTGATCCTGACATAAATATCAAATCACCATCTTTGGCATTTTGTCTGGATAGAATTTGATTGTTTTTAGTAATGCCAAAAATTGTCAAAGAAAAAATGAGTCTATCATTTTTTGATCTAGTAGAAATAGTATCGCCACCAATTAGCGAGACATTATATTTTTCTTGAGTATGGTTAAGGCCTTGTGCAAAATCTTGTAAAAAATCGTTATTAAAATCTTTATTTTTACTTAAGCCAAGGAGGTAGTATTTTGGCAATGCTCCCGTTGCTGCAATGTCAGATAAATTGGACAAAAGGAGCTTGCTTGCAACTTTAAAGCCACCATCTTTTCTAAAAAAATGGACATCTTCGCAGATTAAATCTTTACTGACAACTAATTTTTCATCATTTTTAATGTCAATAAGCGCCACATCATCGGCCAAATCTTGTTCAAAATCATTTTTTTTTTACAAGGGGCTTGAATAATTTGTTAATTAGTTCAAATTCTTTCACATGTAATAATTTAATATAAATATTTTAAAATGATATCTAATAATTTTTTAAATAAAATAAAGACCGAAATTAATGAATTAAAGAATGATGGTTTGTATAAAAGTGAATATGAAATTACTAGTTCACAAAGTGCTGATATTAAAATTTTTCACCAGGATCGCACAAAAGATGTTATTAATTTTTGTGCTAATAACTATCTTGGACTGGCTAATGATAATAAATTAATAGAAACTGGTAAAAGAGCTCTTGATAATTATGGTTTAGGAACCGCATCAGTTAGATTTATTTGCGGGACTCAAGATATAAATAAAAGATTTGAAGAAAGATTAGCAAGTTTTTTAGGATATGAAGATGTGATAACTTTTTCTTCTTGTTTTGCGGCTAATAATGGTATTTTTGCGGCATTATTTGACAAGGATGATGCAATAATTTCAGCTGACTTAAATCATGCAAGTTTGATTGATGGCATAAGGTTGTGCAAAGCTCATAGATATTTTTATAAATTTGATGATATGGCTGATCTTGAAAATCAGTTGCAACAATCTCAAAATCACAATAATAGAATCATTGTGACTGATGGGGTGTTTTCAATGGATGGAGATATTGCAAAACTTGATAAAATATGCGACTTAGCTGAAAAATATAATGCATTAATTTTAGTTGATGATTGTCACGCAACTGCTGTGATTGGGGCTAATGGCAGAGGTAGTGCAGAATATTGCAATGTTGAAGGAAGGATAGATATATTAACATCAACATTAGGAAAAGCTTTGGGTGGAACTGCTGGTGGCTTTATTGCTTCTAAAAAAGAAATTATTGATAAATTAAGAAATAAAGCGCGCCCTTATTTATTCTCAAATAATATTTCTCCTATTACTATTCAAACAGGCATAGAGATTATTGACATGATTGAAAATAATAATAATTTAATTGAAAAATTAAGAAATAATACCGAATATTTTAGAAAAAACATGCTTGATGCTGGATTTGATTTGCGCGATCCAAATGCTGTTCATCCAGTTGTTCCAGTAATGTTAAATGATGCCAAATTAGCTGCTCATTTTGCTAAAAAAATGATAGAAGAAGAAGATATTTATGTTATAGCATTTTCTTACCCCGTTGTACCTAAAAATGAGGCAAGAATTAGGGTGCAAATTTCTGCAGCGCATGATCGGCAACATTTAAAAAGAGCTATAGAGTCATTTATAAAAGTTGGTAAAGAGCTAGGGGTGATAGATCGTAGCTAGTAAATAATAATTTTAGATAAAGTAAATATGATAGATTTTAAAGTAGCTTGTTATGGCGTTAATGAAAATGACTCAAGGGGTCGTCATTATCAAGAAGATTATAATGATTCTAAATATCGCTCTGTATTTGGGCGCGATCGAGATAGAATTATAAATTCTTCAGCCTTTAGGAGATTGCAATATAAGACCCAAGTATTTGTTAATCATAAAGGTGATCATTACCGAACAAGACTTACTCATTCTTTAGAGGTGGCTCAAATTGCCAGATGGATTGCTGGAGCTTTAAAGGTAAATAAGGATTTGGCTGAAATTGTGGCTTTAGCTCATGATATTGGTCACCCACCATTTGGACATGCAGGAGAAGAGGCATTAAATGCAAAAATGCTAGAAAATGGTGGCTTTTCACATAATGCTCATACTTTGAAATTAGTTACAAAAATTGAAAATAAATTTATTGATTTCACAGGCCTTAATTTATCGTGGGAAATGCTAGAAGGAATTGTAAAGCATAATGGTCCTATCATTGACAATATTATTACTGATCAATATATCTATCAATATAGTAAGGAATATGATTTAGAGCTTAAAAATCACTCTTCTTTAGAGGCTCAAATATCAGCAATATCAGATGATATTGCATATAATAATCACGATATTGAAGATGGTATTAGGGCAAATTTATTTGATATTACAGACTTATATAAACTACCTCTAATTGGCGATATATATCAAGATATTATCAAAAAATATCCTAACATCAAAAAAGATATGTTAGTTGGAGAGGCTAAAAAAAGAATCACCTTGGCAATGGTGGTTGATGTTATTGAAAATGTTGAAAAAAACATTAAAAAATACAATATTAAATCAGTTGCAGATGTCAGAAAAGCAGAAAAGCAAATTGTTGAATTTAGCGATGAGATGGAAGATGTTCACAAAAAAATGAAACTTTTTTTGATCAATAATATGTATCGTCACTCAGAGGTTAATAAAATGACAGCTAAAGCATTTAAAGTTATTAATAGTTTATTTGATTTTTATAGTAATTATCCAGATTGCTTGCCTAAAGAAAAATTAAATATTAATTTAAAATCATTAACTGACAATCAGTTAGCAATTTTAATATCAGATTACATAGCAGGAATGACCGATAGATACGCAATTAAAGAATATGAACAATTAATTTAAAAATTATGAAAAATATCATATCTTATAATAAAATAATGCCAAAAATTGACCAATCTGCCTTTATTGCGCCAACTGCAATTATTGCTGGCGATGTTGAGGTTGGAAAGAATAGTGGTATTTGGTATGGTTGCTCAATTAGGGGCGATGTAACTAAAATTACCATAGGAAGAAATAGTAATATTCAAGATAATAGTGTGATTCATGGCACTAGAGCTAATCATGCGCAAAATAAAACTGGCTCAAAGGGTGCTCCTGTTAATATTGGAGATAATGTTACAATTGGTCATAATGCGATAATTCATGCTTGCACCATATATGATAATTGCTTTATTGGCATGGGTAGTATTATTATGGATTTATCGGTAATTGAAGAATATGGTATGTTGGCAGCTGGAGCAGTTTTAACGCCAAAGAAAATTGTTAAATCAAGGCAAATATGGGCTGGTAATCCAGCAAAATATTTTCGCGATTTAACCCAAGAAGAAATAGACTATATTGCAATATCAGCAAATAATTATTCCAAGCTAGCTAGTGAATATAAAAATAACTAACATTGTAAAAATTGCTTTTGAGGCAGGGGAGATAATGAAAGATTTTTTTTATGAAAAAAATTTTATCAAAAGCAAAAAAGACGATAGTAGCGACGTTACTTCGGCAGATTTAAAAGTTAGCGAATTTATATATTCTCAATTGAGCAATCTTAGCCCCAATATACCAATTATTTGCGAGGAAAGAAAAAAAACAAAAATTACTAGCGATATATTCTTCTTAATTGATCCAATTGACGGAACTTCTAGCTTTATCAAAGGTAGAAATGAATTTAGTGTAAATATTGCGCTAATAAAAAATAATAAACCAATATTTGGGTTAATCTATGCGCCAATATTTCAGGGAGGAAAGTTGGCTTATAATGATTTTGATAATAATGTATTTCTATATAAAAATATTATAGAAAATGCTGCAAATATTGATAAATTCTTAAAAGAAGATGCACTATCAATATTAAAAAATCCAAAAAATAACAATATTAAAAAAATTATCACCAGCAGAAGAACTGATGATAATCAAATCAATAAATTAATTAAGCAAGATTTAAAGTTGGCTGATCATGATTTTGAAATTGCTAAATTATCATCTGCAGCAAAATTCTTTTATTTAATTGAGCAAAATTATGATTATTACATACATTTAAACCCAACAATGTCTTGGGATATTGCAGCAGGTCAGGCAATTATTGAGCAACTGAATTACAAAGTAAATATTTTGCAGTTAAATAATAATGACCATATTGCAAAAAAATATTTATCTTACAATAATAAAGATTATTTCAACCCTCCTTTTATTATTACAAAAAATGGTTAAAAAATTCAGTGTTGATTGTGAATTTAGTGGAATAAAGCATAAGGTCGATTTATATGTTGGCAACCCTGCTGAAGGAAATCATCCTTTATCATTTCAAAGTAAGTGGCTAGCAGAAAATAGAAATGGACATATTCCAGAAGATTTAATGGACACATTTTCACAAATTAACGATATCTCCACCCAAAATAAAGTCCCTTTTGAAGATTTGCTTGAATATATTAGCAATGAAGAGAAAAGAAAAGATAAATATATTGAAGATTATAATGCNGCTTCAGAATTTAGTGGCAATCAAGATCTAGAAGAAGATGGTGATGAGGATGATGATGAATTTAAGCCATCTAAAAAATCTAAAATGCAAAAAGGCTCTGCAATTATTGAGCAGGGTGCAAATCCATTAAGGCAAGAGCAAATTCTGCGTGAAAAATACTCAGCAGTTCAAGGCGAGAATGCATCTTCTGATATTGGTGAAAAATCTTTTAAAGCACAAAATCCAACAATAATTGAAGAAAATGGCATTAAAAAGCCCAAAAGAAAAAAGGGCGAAGCGCCAATTAATGATGAGGGCTTGCAAAGCCCTTTAAAACATCAAAGAGATAGCGCAACATTAAATCCGGCTAAACATCAAAGAAAGCAATTAGGTATGGCATATAAAAAAGCTGAGGCTGCCAAAAAGCAAAGAACCGACACTCACCCAGCTGCTTCAAGAGCTGAGCCAGTAGTTACAAAAAATAATATAAATGAAAAAGATTAGGCAAAATATTCGCCATTATTATAGCAATATTAGATCAAAAAATCCAATTTTTAGAAGGTTTATAATCATTAAAAATCAGTTAATAATTCCTTTAATAATTAAGATTTTAATAATAATTATTATTACGCTACTAATTTCTTTTTTTATTGTAAAAATAACAAAGCCGCAATTAATCGATCAATATTATCAAAAGACATCTAAGTTTTTTTATAAAATTACTGGTATTGAATCTAGAATAATTTCAAAAATTACAATAAAAGGTAATGACAAAATATCGGATCAAGAAATTATCAATATCATCAAAGATATTGAGGCAAAATCATTGATAAAAAATAAAGAAAATTTTCAGCCATTAATTCACGATATTATAGATGAAATTAGAATAAGAATTCCCTGGATTACTAAGATCAGGATTAATCGCAAACTTCCAAATGAACTTGATATTATAGTTGAAGAATTTCAGCCTTTTGCAATTTTACAAAATGGCGAAAAGAGTTTTTTAGTTGATAATAGCGGTAATAATATTTTTTATAATAAAAATGATCAATATCAAGATTTGCTGATAATTTCAGGTCAAGATGCCATTAGAAATATTGCATCTCTTTTTAATATATTATCAACAAATAATTTTATCGTAAATGACATATATTCCGCAAGTTGGGTTGGTAAAAGAAGGTGGGATATAACTCTTAATAATGGCTTAATTATAAAACTGCCAGAAGAGGGAGTCTACAAAGCCTGGCAAAAATTAAATGAGTTAATAAATATTAGTGGCTTTACTATCAATTTAGAAATTATAGATCTAAGAATTAAAGATAAAATTTATCTAAAATATAAAGATAAAACAGCCAAAGAATTAATGAAAGTCGGTCTTTGATTTGCTGATTTTTGCAATATTGCTGAAATAATTGGTTTGAGTGTGTAATCTAAGATCTTGAAAGATCCGCAGTTGGAGTTAATGGAGTAGCTGTTGCTGTTATTGGTTTTAAAGTGAATTGGGCGTTACTATGTTCAATGTGATTACTTATAGTTTGTTCAATACCCTCTACTCCACCAAAAACATCACCAAATCTTTTTGTTCTTAAGCCAGTTTTTTTATCTTGAGCGGAAAATATACCTTTTTCTTTACATTTTTGTTGAAAAAGGGCTGAAAATTTTTTAACATTAGGATCTACGCTTGTGTCACCTTTAACTGTGGCTTTCTTCGTCGCGTTTATTAATATTTCTTTTAACTTTTCTTTATCATTTATATCAGTCGATTTTGCGGCATCAATTACCGATTGCAATATCTCATTTAAAACTTCATGTGTTTTTTTGGTAGTTTGGCAATATGCACCTGCCATTCTTTTACCTTCATTTATAAATCTGGTTTCTGTATAAGTTATTCTTTTTCCTTCATTGTGCCCATTCTTGTGGTAAAATATTTCTTTATTTTTTACATAATCAGCTTCTTTGTAACTCCTCCTTATATCTACTATAGTCAATGGCGCAGGGTCTCGAGGTTTTGCTATTTCGGGGCTTTGTATTGAAGACTCAGCTTTAACATTACTATTAAATTGCGAATTACCTATGCTTATATCTGATAGTCCCGATATTTGCTCTTCTAAGACATTTCCTTTGTCAAGAACCCCTCCAAGAAACTCATGATTTTTGTTTGGAGCAATAGTCATGCCAAGCTTTTGAGCTCCTTGTGTGTAATATTTAGTAATATTAAATCTTGGTCCAGCCTTATCTGGGGTAATTTTTTTAGCTATTTCTAGATTTTCTTTCTTAAATTCTTTTAGCTTTTCTTTAAATAATTTTTCTAAATCCTCATCCAATATAGGGAAGGTAATTTTTTGAAGTGTTGCGGACTGATTTTCTTTATAAAATTCTTTAACAGCTTCAAAAAAACCTTCCAAGTAGGCAGTCATAGCTCTCGTAACATCCTCAGATTCACGACTTACAGGGTCATCACCTACTGCTGATTGTTTTTGTTTTAAAAAAACCCCCATGCCATCGCCATGTTTGACCAAATGATCTACTTTTAATTCATTGTATAAAGATAAAGTTTCTAAAGTTTTTTGTTTATATTCTGCTTTTAATACTTCTGTAGATGGTAATTCTTTACTACTCCTATGGTCGGGATAATCAATGCATATAGCTGCTACAGGTGGGTATTTTAAATATTCTTCATCGCTTATTCTTGTCAGTTTATTTTTTTTACTACTATCTCTTTCGGAAATCGGGTCATGGGTCAATCTAAAATGAACAAATGGATATCTTACATCATTACTAGATATTTTTCCTACAAATGTTCCGCATCCTGTTGGATTAGCACTTTTGCAATAGGGTTGTAACCTTTTGTTAAAATCATCTATTTGAGCTGTGTTTAAGTTGTCGCCACTTCCAAAAGTAGGTTGATAAGTTGCAGCTTTAGCTTGAATTTTAGATGAGTCTGTTTCACCTGCATTTAATCCCAGCCTTTCTCTTAAATTAGCTCTTGCGTCATCAAGCCATTCATAATGGCTTATTTCTTTTGATTTATCTGCTATTAGACTTAACTCACTGAAATATCCTTTGTAATAATGGTCTTGACATTCATAGTCAATTCTATCTTTAAAATTTTGAACAAAAATAAATAAAAGATCTTGCTCTTTTTGAGTGAATCCAGCTAAGGTTATTGTGTTGTTAGCTGTCATTCCTATAAGAGATTCTACTAATTTATCAAATCTTATTTTATGTTTAATTTCTGTTTCATCATCAAATGCAGCGATATATTGACAAATAAATGTTTTATATTGCTGGCAATATCTTAGATTATTTGACAAAATATCATAGACTTCTTTGGTGGCTGTGTTTTTGTCATCATCGGGATTATCAGTATAGCCTGGAAAAACCCACCAATCAATTCCTTCATCTTTGTGATCTTTAAGATTTTCTTTCTTATCTGGCTTAATAAATCCATTTTGATTAAAAAAATCAGAATATATTTTTGCTTGTTTGGTAATTATAATATTTGCTCTTCTTTTATCTTCTTGCTCTTGTTTAAATTGAGGAAATTTTTCTTTTAACTTTGCTTCAAGCGCTTCTTTAATTTTATTAATTTTATCTTTTTCAATATCATCCTGTGTGACTTCTTTAAATACTCTACCAGCTTCACCGCCACAAACTAATTTTAGCTTATTATTAATATCATCAGCGTTCATTTCTTGATTTGCGATGTTAAATGCATTATCTATTGTTTGTGCTGTGATTGTTGGCGATGTTAATATCGATTGAACCATTTTTATATCGCCCCTCATAACAGCTATATCAAGGGCAGATAATCCTGTATTTGTTAAAATATTTGGGTTAGAACCACAATCTATCAATTTTGAGACTAATTCTGAGTTTGGGCGAATAGTTGGTTTTGAATAACTATCCATATTTTCATAACCCTTTGCAACAGCTAAATGAAGGGCTGTATTACTAAATTTTAGGGAAATGTGATCAATATCTATAAAACTTATTAAATCTTTATTACTGACTTTTTCTAATAAATCAAAAGCAAATTCATTATTGGCATTAGCAATTGCCCACATTAAAGGGGTGTTATCTGTATACTCTTCTTTAGCTCTAAAAGAACTAGGTAAATCAGTAAGTAATGAATCGATAAAAGATTTTTTTCCCTTCATGGCTGCAAAATGTGCCAATGATCTTTCGCTTTCAATGGTATCATTTGGTGCTAATATCCTTAAATATTCAGAAAATTCAGTAGTAGGTTGTTCTCGTGTCATTATTTCATTTATTGCTATATCAAAGCATATTTTTACAAAATTTTCTATTTGTGTAATATTGTAACCATCTGTTTTTTCACCTTCAGTGCCCCTTGTTGTGTTCTTTGAATTGTTGCTTTTTTTACAGCTTCTCTGCTTTCACTATCTCCTGCTTTATTAGCTTCATAAATATCATTAATTAACGATAGTTGTGCTAAGGTTGCATTCCCTAATTCGGTTTCATTAAGTATATCTTTTATTATTTGTTGAATATTTTCAATCTTCTTTTGTTCATCAGGGGCCTTGCCTTCCTGTTCCTGTTGCTGTTGCTGTTGCTGAGATATTATTATAGTATTAATATTTTGAAGTAATTCTTTTCGCTTGTTGTCATCAGAATTTTCTTTTTCTTCCTTTTTCCTTGTTTCTTTATCGTTCTCTTTCTTTAATTCAACAATTATTGGATCTTTAATACCATAGCAAAGGTTAAAGTGTTTTCCTTGAGGATTTAATAAATATATTATACTACCTTCTAAAAGACCCAATTCTCTAGCAAGATTAGGATCTTGATTGATACTACTCATCATTTCTTCGCCAATAGCGTATATAGTTGTAATCCCGGTTTTATCAATAAGTTTGTCAGTAATATGTACAAGAACACCTTCATCATATTGTGCTGCGAACTCATTTTCTTGAGCACTCATAAGAAATTCTTTATAATTATTATTTAAATTAATATAATGGGTATAGCTACTTCGGACTGAAGCGGTGATATCTTCTTCTGATAATTTCTTTTCGAGTAATTCTATTTTATTTTCATATTCTTTAATCCAATCTTGATGAAGATGAGTTATAATTTTCTTAGAAAGCTGTGTAGCAAGATTATCATTTCCTTTTTCTTGTAATATTTCGTTAAGTTTTGCTCTATCTAATCTATTTTTTGAACCATCATGGCTATTATTAATAGCTGTAGATTCAATTTTATTAAGTATGTCCTCGGCAAATTTATAATTAACGATTACATTTTCTTTAAATTGTTGCCATTTTTTTTGATCATTTACGCATCTATTTAATATTCCAACCAAAGCTGCGTTTAAGTAGCAACCACCATCGCCACGAATTATTTGGCCATAAGGAAAAATTCTACTTACCTCACTACCGTCTTCCATTTTATATATAGGAGATGCAATTGAAATATCTCCTCCTGATGTATAGCAATTACTGGCAGCTTTGTATGATTCAACAAGGAATGGTGCTGTAACATTATATCTTGTTCCAGATTGTGATTCCTTCATACAATAAATTTTAATAAAAAATCCTATATACTATTATAACCTTTTTTATATCTTTAATCAATCTTTTAGTAAAATACTCTGAATACTCTGGGGTCAGACCCCGATTTTCCTAATTGAATTTAATTTTGGGGTCAGAATACTCTGGGGTCAGACCCCGATTTGCCTAATTGAATTTAATTTTGAGAATACTCTGGGGTCAGACCCCGATTTGCCTAATTGAATTTAATTTTGGGGTCAGATCCCGATTTTCCTAGACCCCGATTTTCCTAATTGGAGCAACTTAAGGTTTAGGTTGATGATGAGTATTTTAGAAGTAAAAAGGAGGTGAAAATGGTGGAGCAAGAGAGGTATCTTGCAAAACTGATCTCTATTTTTGGAATCAGTGTTTAAAGTACTTAACAAAATTAACATGATGTCACTAAGTTTTACAATAATTTTTTGGTTATCCATTTTGGTATTTTAAAATTGCTTTTTTAGCAAGATAGTGTTAATATAAGAAATATTCTTATTTATTAATAATATCTATTTCAAGATGACAAAAACACAAACTCTAAGCCTAGGACAATATTGGAATAATTTTATCGAAGAAGAGCTTAAAATAGGCCGATATTCTTCAGCGAGCGAAGTTGTAAGAAATGCTTTAAGACTCCTAGAAGAAAAAGAAACCAATTCAAAATTGGAGATGCTTCGCTGTGCATTAATAGAAGGTGAAGAAAGTGGAGACGCTGGAAAATTTGATATGGAAGAAATTAGAAAATCAGCCAAAAATAAAATAAAATAAAATTATGGAAATCCATATTAGCTCATTGGCTAAAAAAGACCTAGAAAATATTTGGACATATTCATTTAAAGAATGGGAAGAAAGGCAGGCTGATAAATATTTTGATGAATTGGATAATTCTATTAACCAAATTTTACTACAAAATCCTAAAATTGGGGTAACTTGCGATTATATCAGACGTGACTATAGACAATATCAAATTAATGAGCATTTAATTTTTTATAAATTAACTCCAAAGAAAATCTATATTGTCCGACTTCTTCATAAAAGTATGAAGTTTGAAAAGCATCTCTATAACTTAATGGGGTCAGACCCCGATTTTCCTATTGATAAGTCTTGACATTTAATAGAATATAAACCATTATCCTGTCCTAGCCTCAGTTTTATTATAACTTAATGGGGTCAGACCCCGATTTTCCTATTGATAAGTCTTGACATTTAATAGAATATAAACCATTATCCTGTCCTAGCCTCAGTTTTATTGTTGTATCAATATTTGATGGCAATAAATTAACATAAAAATTAAGAAATTAAAACTCAAATACCACTATGAACATTATCAAAACAAGGTTTCTAACCTGCCTTATTGTATTGTTGGCCCTAACTTTATCAGGGTGCAGTCACAAATTAAGAGTAACAAATCTTCGTGACAATTACACTTCAAACCCATCTCCATTAAAAAGCGGTATAACAATCGGTGTTTCTTCTAGTACAGACTCATATGAGAGCGAAGAATATATTGAATCAATAGTAGAATCACTTAGGAAATCGGATAATTTTAATAGGGTTATATACCCTTACAACAGGTCTTATGGTAAAGTTGATTATGTCGTAGATATTAGTGCCAAGCCATATTATTCAGGAAAAGGAACAAACTTCCTTGTTAATTGGCCAGGTTTCTTAATATTTGCTCCTGCAATATGGGGATATGGTTACAATGCTGAAATACTTACCGACGTTAATGTCATAAAGATTGGCTCTAAAAGATCTTACGAACCAATGGACATAAGAGCCAATTATAACTTTAGACATGCTGCCATGAATAGAACTTGGACAGAAGTTGGTTGGTTTGAAGTTGGACTTATTCCTCTTATAAGTGGAATTTTCTTTACCCAATATGATGATAAAGTTACCAGAGAATTTATTAGAGAAGTTTCTGATGATTATGGAACCTTTATCTCAAGAAAAATTGTTGGTAAAATTGGAAATATAAGCGCAAGAAGATAAAATGAGAGCAGTTGTCATATCGGGTCCTATCCCTAATAATTCTTTCATCATGTACGAGTGCTACTAAGCCTTCATATGTTGACCTGAAACCTAAAATTAACCTTCCTAAAACAACTAAAATTGGAAATGGTCAAAGGATTAAGATTAACCTAAAAAGAGTAAAGCCTGTAGGATTTCCTTATAGAAGTGATCAGTTAGGATATAAATTAAAAGAAAATATTTTTTATACCAAGTCAAACACTGGTATATTTTCTAATAACAAGCTAATTGATGTAGTTGAGGATAATTTTACCAAATGGTTTAAAGCTAGTAATTTTAAGGTAACAAATGGGAGATATTTTGACAAAGAAGTTAATATAAAACTGGGATACTATTCTTTCCAACCAGTTTCATTATTACCTAAAATTAGATTTGCCACTAAGGTTACTATCAAAAAAGCGCGAAATATTCTCTAAATGATAATTTTGGGGTCAGACCCTGATTTTCCTAATTGAAGTAACTTAAGATTTAGTTTGATGATGAGTATTTTAGAAGTCAAAAGGAGATAAAAAGAGTGCTTAAGTCTGGTGGAGCGAAAGCGTCTAGGTACAAAAAAGTCGAGTTTTTGTCGGAGTCAGTTAATATAAGGGTTTAATCGGTGTGGCATCAGTCCCAAAAAGTTTTATCTTTTCCTTTTGGTCATGCAAATAATGCCAGGTACAAAAAGGATTTATTCCTTATCTTCAATTACCTTTTTAGCATCATTTTCCAGAAAATTACTTTCTGAAATCACCGATCTACCAAGCTCTTTTTCAGTATCAACTCTGGCATTCTTAGCAACATTACCACCTCTCTTGGCCACTTGTTTATTTTTATTGAAATTGTCAGGCTTTTCTTGTTTTGAAATTTCAGTTGTCACCTTTTCACCAAGCATGGTAAAAATTAGCTCAAAATCTGTCATATGATCACGAAGATTTTGATTGGATTTTGTAAGTGATTTATGTTTTTTATATTCTGATGGCGTCATGCCAAAAGTAGCTCTGGAAATTTCTGCTGTTAAAATAGCAAAATCTTTTTAATGAGTAATTCCTCGCTCTTTCCATTCATCAGTAAGATTTTGCCTAATAGCAATACCACGAATCCTTTTATCAATCCAATCTTTAGGATATCCCTTTTGCTCATAAATATTCTTCATTCTTTCTTGAGCTAATTCCGGATCTTCAATTTCTTGAATTCTCTCATATCCAACTTTAGCTAACCATCTTTTAAAAGGCTCTGCTTTTGGTGAAGGAATAGATTGAATGATACGAAACATAGTTTCAGTATTGGCACAGTGAGTAGCATATTTTTTACCATCAGAAGCTTCTAATTTCAGTGCGTGACATTTTGTCACGACCTCACTTTCTTCATCAGTCTTTAATCTTTGTTTTAACTTTCTCCAATATGCGCCCGCATCTTTACTGTTAGTTAAAACAGATATGACATCAACAACGGAAAACCACCATTGATCCTCATGCCAGATTCTGCGGATCTTTTTATTTTCAAATGCTATGAGTTTATTTTTCATAAAAGCTTTATAATTATTTTTCTTAAAATAATAAAATGATTTTAGTTCTTTTCAATCAGTTCAACCAAAATCCTTCCTTTTTCACCTTCAAATCTAATACCGCTATCTTCAAATATGCCAACCACCTTTTGCATCGTCTCAATTCTTAAATTTCTAGCACCTCTTTCAAAGTCACCAATTGTTGATTTGGTAATTCCAGCTCTTTTACACAAATCTTCCTGATTCCAGTCTAGAAGCATTCTGGCAGCCTTACACTGTTTGTAATTAATTATTATATTCATACTCTATTAACTTGATAAGTCAGTCTTTTAATATTACTATACAGTTGTATAGTATTGATACTAATTTCTTGGATATGGTTATCGTAGAATAATCATTTAATTTCACAATCTTAAATTTCTTCAATTATGTTTACAAAAATAAATAAAAATCTGGATAAACTCAACCAGATTAAAAGTTTGGCTGGGTCAATTGCTCATGAGACTAGAAATCCCCTTGCTGGGATTAAGGGTTGTTGCAATTTGATGAAGGATAATTTGAATCAATTAATAGAATATGTTGATTTAATTGCTGATAGTTCAACTCAGGGTCTGGGAATGATTGATATGATTATGGCTAATATTCGAGAGGGTAAAATTGATAAGAGTAATTTTGTTGATCTTTCAATTTCTGATGTAGTTAAAAAAGCTCTTAAACAATTCACCTACAGAAACAAAGAGGAAAAAGATTTAATCAGTTTTGATTTAGAGCAAGATTTCATTTTTAAAGGCGATGAAAATATGTGATAATTTTGGGGTCAGACCCCGATTTTCCTACGGAGAAAGAGAGAGAATTTTGCCTAATTTTTAGCAAAAAGTTGGGTGGAATTGATTTTTTGTGACCTCATGTGTGGAATTTATAAAACCCATAGAAGGCTGCTAATACTGGGCTTACAGCCCTAATTGGAAAATACCAAAAAACTACAAGAGAGAGGTTTTGAAATCGTAAAGATGGTGGAGCTAACGCGAGTCGAACTCGTGACCTCTTGCATGCCATGCAAGCGCGCTACCAGCTGCGCTATAGCCCCAATAACAATAATACAATAACAGTAATAGTACTTATTTATGAAAATCTAAATTTGACGAATTATTTAGTAGATAATCTCAAATATGACCTTGATAAATTTGACCTTGATAAATTTGTTAAATTATATTTTGTATTAAAAATATTAAAGATCAAGTTTGTGATATTTATAAAAAAAATAAGCAAATCTTATAATTATTTATATATCAGCTTTTATATAAGTTATTTTAATAGACTTTTTAATATTATTATGATTAATTTATTATAATTATATTGATTGGTTAGAAATTGATGAAATTTGATATTCTTTTAAAAAATTTAACATATCTTGGCTTAGTTCCTTTTATTGGCATATATATGGCAATATTGACTGGTTATGATTTTGTTTTTGAATTTAAGATTTATGCTGCGCTTATATTAAGTTTTTTAGGAGGTATTAATTGGGGTGTGGCTATGATTAAAAAAAATTCTATATTTTTACTTAAAAGCGTTGTAGTCGTTATTTTGTGCTGGCTACTTTTTTTGATAAAAGATAATATAATATTTATGATCGGTTTGTCTTTATTATATTTATTGCAACTTTATTTTGATCTTTCGCTGAAAAACAAAAAAATCTATAATATAGAATTTTATAATTATAGAATTAAAGTAACAATTATAGTTGTTATTTTGCTTTTATCGATGATATTGCCAATTTTAATTATTTAATAAATTTGCTATTATGGCTGCTGTTCAAGAAATTAACATAAACTTCCCAGATGATTCTTATAAAAAATTTGCTAAAGGTATAACCGGATTTGAAATTGCCAAATCTATTGCACCATCTTTAGCAAAAAACGCTTTAGCAATAAAGATTGATGACACTTTATATGATTTAGATAGTCAAATTAACAAAGATGCTAAAATTGAAATTATTACCCCTAAATCTGGCCAAATTGCTCTTGATATTATTCGTCATGACGCTGCTCATATTATGGCCCAGGCAGTAAAGCAACTTTATCCAGATGTGCAAGTTACAATTGGTCCTGCTATTGAAAATGGCTTTTACTATGATTTTGAGCGCCAAACCCCATTTAGCCAAGATGATTTAATTGCAATAGAGCAAAAAATGCACCAAATATCAAAAGCTAATCACCCTTTTAAAAGAAAGGTTATGGCCAGAAAAGATGCGGTTAAATTTTTTGAAGATATGGGTGAAAATTATAAATCAAAAATCATAGCCGATATAGACAAATCTGAAGAAATATCTCTTTACGAACAAGGAGATTTTATTGATCTATGTCGCGGACCTCATGCCCCTTCTACTGCTCATATAAAATATTTTAAATTGATGAAGGTTGCTGGTGCATATTGGAAGGGCGACTCTAAAAATGAAATGTTGCAAAGAATATACGGCACTGCATGGGAAAGTAAAGAATCTCTTGATCAATATTTGCATATGATTGAAGAGGCAAAAAAAAGAGATCACAGAAAATTGGGCAAGCAACTTGATTTATTCCATATTCAAGATGAAGCTACAGGATCGGTTTTTTGGCATAAAAATGGCTGGATTATATTCCGTGAAATTGAGCAATATATTAGAAATAAGCTGGAAGAAAATGACTATATTGAAGTTAGAACCCCGCAATTAGTTGATAGAAGTTTGTGGGAAAAGTCTGGGCATTGGGATAAATTCAGAGAAAATATGTTTATCGCCAAAAGCGAAAATAGAACATTAGCCGTTAAACCAATGAATTGCCCTTGTCATGTCCAAATATTTAATCAAGAGCTAAAATCTTATAAGCAATTACCACTTAGAATGGCGGAATTTGGTTCTTGTCATCGCAATGAATCTTCTGGTTCTTTGCATGGTATTATGAGGGTTAGAGCATTTACTCAAGATGATGCCCATATATTTTGTCAAGAAGATCAAATTAATAGCGAAACAATAGCATTTTGTAATATGTTAAGCCAAATATATAATGATTTTGGCTTTAGTGATATAAAAGTAAAATTTTCTACTCGTCCTGAAGTGAGAGCTGGTGATGATAAAACTTGGGATAAATCAGAAAAAGCATTGGAGCAAGCCGTAAAGGCTGCTGGATTAGAATATGACATAAATCCTGGAGAGGGTGCTTTTTATGGACCCAAGCTTGAATTTATCTTAACAGATGCAATTGGCAGGCAATGGCAATGCGGCACTTTACAAGTTGATTTTATATTACCTAAAAGATTGGATGCTAGCTATATTGCTTCTGATGGTAGTAAGAAAATTCCGGTAATGATTCATCGAGCTATTTTAGGAAGTTTTGAGCGATTTATTGGTATTTTAATTGAAAATTACGGTGGCAAATTTCCTTTATGGTTGGCGCCTACTCAAATTATGATCTTAACAATCACTAATGAGTTTGACGATTATGCATTACTTATTCATAAGCAGCTCAAAGATAATAAAATAAGAGCAGATATTGATTTAGACTCTTCTAGCAAAATATCATATAAAATTCGCAATTATTCGCTTAAAAAAATTCCATATATTGTAGTTATTGGTAAAAAAGAAGTTGAAAATAAATTAGTTACTATCAGAAAATTAGGCTCAAATGACCAAATACAGATAAAATTTGATGATTTTATTAAAAATATCAAACAAGAAATATTAACCAAAAATATCGAATAAATGGAGCTTTTTTTACAAAATATTTTGTCGCCGGCAATTTTATTCTTTATATTGGGTATAATAGCAGGATTTTTAAAGTCAGATCTTAAAATACCAGAGCAAATTGCCAGATATTTATCAATTTATTTGATGATGGCAATTGGTTTTAAGGGAGGTGTTGCCATTGCTCAAACCCCTGAATTTAATGGCCAAATTATTGCTGTTATTTTAGCTGGTATCGCTACAGGATTTACCCAGCCATATATTGGATATTTCTTATTAAAATTAACTACAAAACTAGATAAGCAAACTGCTGCAGCAGTTGCTGCTCATTATGGATCAATTAGTATGGTAACTTTTGTAACTGCGGTTAGTTTTTTAGAAAGTAATGAAATTTTATATGCCGGATATTTAATTGCTGTATTAGCTTTGATGGAGGCTCCAGCAATTTTAACAGGTTTATTTATTGCAAAAAGTGATGATAATAACTCAATAAAGCCAGCAATTGGTAAAGAAATCCTGACTAATGGTGCAATATTGCTTTTGGCTGGATCTTTCTTGATTGGTTGGGCAAGTGGCGGTAGTGGCATGGAAAAAATGCATGGTTTTTTAGTTGAGCCATTTCAGGGAATTTTAGCATTTTTTTTAATGGAAATGGGCTTAGTAGTTTCAAGACAAATGTCTCATTTAAAAGAATTTAACTTTAAATTAATAGCATTTGGTATCTATATGCCATTAATTGGAGCCACTATTGGACTGGCCTTGAGTTTTATAATTGGTCTTGATGTTGGCAGTGCTACATTATTTACAGTATTAATAGCTAGCTCATCTTATATAGCAGTTACTGCCGCAATGCAAATTGCACTCCCTAAAGCAAAAGCAGCAATATATATACCAATGACACTGGCCATTACCTTTCCTTTCAATATTGCCATTGGAATACCACTATATTTTAACATGGCTCAAAGAATTATTTCATAAGAAAACTGTGATTCGATCCTAGAGTTACTTCAGACAAAGAATTTAATTAGGAAAATCGGGGTCTGACCCCAAAGTTACC
>JAHXBS010000019.1 GCA_020054685.1 Rickettsiales bacterium
TAAATATCCAAAGAATATCAGAATCATTATCCAGCCTCCATACTCACCAGAGCTGAATCCAATAGAGAAGCTTTGGCAATATATCAAAGATCATACAATTAAGAATAGGGTTTATAAGACTTTGCCAGAATTGGAGAATAAAGTTTGCAAGTTTGTCAGAACTTTAAACTCTGAGATTATTAAGAGTGTTTGTGGGGTTAGTTATATATAGTATTAAAGATGGGAATTGGTATGACTTGGAATCTTCTAAATTATTCTCTATTATTTCGTTGCAATTATTTTCCTCCTCTTCTTCTATTTTGAGTTCTAGATCAGCTATTTGTTTATCTAGCTTCTCACTTGACTTGCCAAATCTTTTGGCTTTCAATAAAGCTAGTTGATTTCTTAGGGATAAATTTTCAGCTAATAAATCACTAATAATTTGCTGTAGCAATTTAGGATTAGATGGTAAATTCTTTAGATCAAGCTTCATGTTTTTTACTAAAAAATAATAGGTAAAAAGGGTTTTTAGGAAATATTAGATCTTCTTTTTGTTCTAGACTATGTTCTGAAACTAATTCTATAAAATTATTTTCTGAAGCTTTAGATAATTCTTGATTACTTTTCAAATTTTGAGTTACCTTCTTTACATGATCTATACGCCAGCCATATAATNTGGTTGANGNTNANTTATATTCCTTAGCTATTTTTGGAATTGATTTTTGGCAAAAAAGTAATTAATCTGCTATGTTTGTTTAGTTTTTAACTAAAAATTAGTTATAGACATTAAAGNTAGGTAAGAAACTCAATTAAAAAACAATTAGCATGCTTAATGCGTTCAGAAATGAATATAAATAAATTTCTTTATACTCTAATATTAATTTTTCAGCTAGTCATTCTTTCTAATTGTCAAGATGCAAATAGATTTTATGACAAAGGAGAGTCCTTATTGCAAGAAGGTAAAAACAAGAAGGCTGTTGAGTATTTTAATAAATCTTTAAAACAAAATTATAAACTACCAGAATCATATATTTCACGTGCTACTGCTTATATTGAATTAGGTAAGTATAGCCTAGCTGAAAAAGATTTGAATAAGGTTATAAATGGCAGTTATGATCAAGAATTAAAAGAATCGGCGAACTATGTGATGTTTATTTCCTTTGCAAAGCAAAAAAAACGTGCCAAAGCATTTGAATATCTTGGCAAATCTTATACATCAAGCGCCAAATCATTTAAAGATAAATACTCAAATTTAGCACAAGGATACATAGAGCTTTATGGAACTTCGTTGTTAAAAGAAAAGCGTCTTGAAGAAGCTTATAGAGTATTTTTAAAAGGAGTAGAATATTTTCCCGAAGATTATTCAAATTACACATCGTTAGCTTATATTGAAGAAAAGCATTTCTCTAACAGCAATAAAGCTTTGCAGTTTTTAAGAAAGGCAAAAAAATTAAGTAATGGTAAAATAAAGCAAGATCCAAATATAATGTTGGAACGGATTAAGAAAATGTAAAATTTACTAACCAGATAAGTTATGACTGAAGTAACCAATAAAAATGATGTAGCTATAATAGATTTCAAAGTTGACGAAAATGGAAATTCTTCGATTAACATTAACGAATCCACTAATAGTAATTTAACACCTGAAAAAATTCAAGAAACTAAAGGTCTATGGTCAACCCTTTTAGAAATATTCACACCAGAAGTAATAAGCAAACCAAGGGAAATAAAGATACTATATGACTCAAAATACAACGAAAGATTACAACAAGCTTAGGATAATGGCTTCGATTCTGAAAACGCCCATCTTGATGCGGTAGCTGGAACATTTGGTGATTTTGTCGAACGGGAAGGAGGTGATTATTTTTTTGGGAATATATATTCCGTTGATCCAGATATGCCTGGTTCTGATATTGCTGGTCCAATAATGTCTTATTCTATAGATAAGTTAAAGAATGATGTGGATCAGTCAAATATTATTGCTAATGCTTTTCGAGATTTTTTTACCGACAATTCTAATAGTGGTACTGCCAATAACTCTGAATTTTGGGTTAATGAAGATGGCCATATATTTCTGCTAGATGAAGAGCGGCAAATGACAATTAGACTTACTGACAATGAATCTTCATCTAGTCAATCATTTTTACTATCTAGCTCTGTAAAAGAATTTAGTACCAAATCTGTCAAAATCACAAATCAAAATGGTGATAGCCAAACTTTTAAAACTTCAACAGGAGATAATCAAAAAATTACTGATGATAAAAATCTAATTCCTGAAGGGTCTAAAATTATAGATAAAAATGGGAATGAAATATTATCAGAAGATGCGATTACAGTTGTACAGAATAAGGATGGTAATAATGTTACTATAATTAGTGACGATATTAAGGTGCAAGATAGCAATGGTAACGATATAGGGTTTCTTTCCAACATTGTAGAGATGGGTAAAACAGGAATACAAAATACTATTAACTTTTTTCAGTCAAAAGTTTCTGGAATTTTTGATTCAATTTATGAAAGGTTATTTAGCGATAAGGAAGAAACTCAAGATGCTGATGGCAATACAGCAGCACAAAGGCTAGCAGGCAGTATATTGGCTGATATTATACTTGGTAAAGACTTTGATGAAGTAATAGAAAATCAAGTTACTCAATATGCAATTACAGAATTAGTGGCAGAAGCAAGTAGTAAATTAGCCGAGGAATTTCCAGGAACATTTGTTGATCAAACATTTGTTGAAAATACTATATCAGGGGCAATAGCAAGATTTGCTATTATCATTCTTACTAAAGAAAATATGGACGGCACAGATTATGCTGAAGCAGCAGGAAAAGCTTTGGCAAGTGAATCTGTAGCAGATTACTTTGGTGGTGGAGCTGGAGGGGTTGCTGCTGTTGCAGCAATAATGTCACTATATGATAGNTTTCAGGCGGACTCATCAATGAATTCTGATCAATATCAAGATGCTGGTACTTCGGCGGCAGCTGCTGCTGCATCAGCATATGTAGGACATATGATAGGAACTACTCTTGCTGCAACGCCATTGGGTCCAGTTGGTTACGCAATTGGCTATGTAATTGGTGCCTTGTTGTATAACCCGGTCAAAAATAATTTCGATGATAAAATTGACGGACATGAAGAAATGTATGATGGTATCGAAGATATTATTAAAGGAGAAAGCGCTGAAGAAAATCTAAAACAAATCTTAAAAGGATTGGATGATTACATGATAAGCTCGTCTGGGAGGTTTATTAGAGATTTTGCTATAGGTGCATATAATTTATTTGGTGGAAGTTATGGTCAAACATTTGGCGAAGGCGAGTTCCCAGATCCTTATGCTTTCCTAAAAACAATTCCAAAAGAAGATGGGACTGGGAATACTATTTATGGAGTAGAAAGAGATGGTGTAGTCGCTTTTGCTAGAGAGCATTACCACGATGATATTATTGGCACAAATGGAAATGATCTTTTAGTTGGTAGAAATGGGACTAACCTATTGGTTGGAAATGATGGCGATGATTTAATAGAAGGTAGAGGCGATACAGATCAAATAGTTGGCGGAAATGGAAACGACACCATAGAGGCTGGAAATGAGAATGACTATGTACAAGGTGATGCTGGCAATGACGTTATTTATGGTGATGGTGGAGATGATATATTGCTTGGCGGAACTGGTGATGATATTATTTATGGTGGCCAAGGGGGAGACAGAATTGAAGGAAATGAAGGAGGTGATATAATTTATGGTCAAGATGGAGATGATATAATTACAGCAGGAGAAGGAAATGACGTTATCGAGGGCGGAAATGGAGCTGATACAATTCTTGGTGAAGATGGTGACGATAATATTGACGGAGGAACTGACAACGATACATTGGAAGGAAATGCGGGAAATGATATTATAGTTGGGAATGATGGCAATGATGGAATTAGAGGCGGAGATGGTGATGATGAAATTTATGGTAATAAAGGTGTAGATACTTTATATGGAGATATTGGAAGGGATATTATAAATGGTGGAGAGGAAAATGATCTAGTATTTGGCGGAATTGGAAATGATATTGTCTATGGTGGTACTGGTGATGATGCTGTATATGGAGATATTGGGAATGATTATGTTTTAGGTGGAGAAGGAAATGATATTGTGGATGGGTTTGATGGTGATGATGTTCTTTTTGCTGGCAAGGGGAATGATACTCTTGATGGTGGCAGAGGTTTAGATACTTTTGTATTTAGATCTGGAGATGGCCAAGATACAATTACTGACACAGATGGAAAGAATGATGTAATTAAATTCACCGACATTAACTCGAGCCAAGTTATACTCACCAAGGATAATAATAATCTAATTATTACATTTGTTGACGAGAATAGCAATCCAACTACAGATCAAATAACAATCACCGATCAATTATTAAGTAATAACATAATTGAAACCCTAGAGTTTGCTGATGGTAAAAAAATAGATGCAACAGCTCTTACAGTAAATCCAGATAATAGCACAAATTATACAATAGAGAATTACAGCAATATAGATACACAGATTCAATCTGAATTAGCTATTGAATATAGTGAAGAGCTTGATATTGACACAAGAGATCAAATAAACACTGACTCTACTTGGTACACAGATAGTTATGATAATAACTCAGATCAAGAAATTGATAATGAACATTACAATGAAGTTCAATGGAGAAGTTATAAGGCAAAAAGAAGTTCCTTTGGTGGTCATTACACTGTTTGGTATAAATATTACGAGCAAAACTTAAGGGGAACAGATGGTAACGATAGATTAGTTGGTAATTGGTGGAGTGAAAATCTTTACGACGAAGGTGGAGATGATCAACTTTATGGAAATAATGGTAATGATGTTATTTATGGTCAAGATGGAAATGACTATATAAATGGCGGAGGAGACAATGATACCCTTTATGGCGGGGATGGTTTTGATAAAATAGAAGGTGGAGCAGGAATAGATAATATCTATGGAGAAAATGACAATGATACCCTTTACGGAGATTCTGGTAATGATAATATTTATGGTGGAAATAATGATGACTTCATTGACGGCGGCCAAGATAATGACACCATAGAAGGAAATTCAGGAAGTGATACAATATTTGGAAAATCTGGTCATGATAATATTAAAGGTGGAGAAGGTAACGATCTTATTATTGGAAATGATGGTAGTGATATTATTGAAGGAAATGAAGGAAATGACACCATTCATGGCAGAAGTGGTAACGACATCATAGATGCTGGTCAAGGAGATGATTATGTTAGTGGAGGATCTGGCAGCGACACTATTAACGGAGAAGATGGCAACGATATTTTATATGGCAACGGAGATGCTGATGTTATAAGCGGAGGAAGTGGAAATGATAATATTTATGGTGGAAGTGGAGATAATTTTATAAGTGGTGACGATGGAAACGATACACTGATAGGAGGTGGAAATTACGATAAAATTGAAGGTGGAAATGATAATGACACCATCTTTGGCAAAAGCGGCGGGGATGAGCTTTATGGAAATTCAGGAAATGATGTTTTAAGTGGTGGATATGGAAATGATATATTAACAGATGGCGTTGGTAATGATAACTTAATAGGTGGAGAAGGTAAGGATATATTTGTAGTCACAAAAAATAAAAATACCTCAGATGTTGATACAGTGGAAGATTTCAATAAGGATGAAGATAGAGTTATTATTAAAGTAGATTACAAAATCCCGATTACCTTTGCTTATCTGCAAAGCAAGATGAGTCAGAATGGCTCTAATGCAGAAATAAACTTTGATAATGGTCAAAAAATGATAATAAAAGACATGTTGATTTCTGACTTAACAACAGACAATATTGCAATTGGCCTTGCTGGCGGCCAAGATAATGCCATTATGTTTGGAACTGATAGCAATGACATTCTTTTTGGCGAAAATGGTAATGATGAGGTTTATGGAGGAAGCGGTAATGATGAAATTTGGGGAGGAAAGGGAACTGATGCTTTATATGGTGCAGAAGGTAATGATATTTTAAAATATGAAGCTGATGGTAAATTTTTAAGCGATAGTCAAGAAACACTAGTACCTTATGGAGAACAAACATTGTGGTATACTGTTAATTGGGATGGAACTCTTGCATCTGAATTATATGCGACAAAACACCCTATATCATATGTTGTATCAAGGATTCAAGCTACATATCCAGGCTATAGTATACTATATAATGGCGTTTCTTCGGGCTCTGGTAATACAAGAAATTATTATGAAAATGAGGATATATCTTATAAATATACTGATAATGAGCAGAGTTCTAGTAGCACTAAGGAATATACTTTAGCTAGAGGACAGCGTACTATTGAAATATTAGGATTTAGAGATGCGGACGGCACAACCAATTATGCTATTAAACATTATTTTACTAAAAACTTCTACAATAATGAACAAATAAATATTAACGGCTATAACCGTTCTTTCGATTCTTTTGATGGGGGTAATGGATCGGATATATTACTTATGACGGAAGGTAATGATATGCTAGCCCTTGATGACTCAACATCATACAATCCAAATCAAGGAACTTCCAGATTAGTGGATATTTCATTAATTTATGCAGGCGAAGGGGATGATATAATAAATCTTACTTCTCAAAGTTATACTCACGACGATCTGATAATATATGGTGGAAATGGTAATGATAGAATTTGGAGTTCTATAGGTGATGACGTTTTATTTGGACAGTCTGGGAATGATGAAATTTATGGCGGATCAGGAAACGACTTTATTAGTGGTGGGGATGATAACGATATTTTAATTGGAGGAAATGGCAACGATACTATTGAAGGCGGAAACGGTGATGATCAAATATTGGGTGAATCTGGAGATGATATAATCGAGGGCGGCGTTGGAGCGGATGTCTTAGATGGAGGAGAAGGAAGCGAAACAAATGGTGATACTATATCTTACTCAACCTCATCTTCCGGGGTTGTGGTTAATATTGCTAATAATACAGCAAGCGGCGGAGATGCTGAAGGTGATACAATCTCCAATCTTGAAAATATCACCGGCTCAAACTTCGCTGACAATCTAACAGGAGATGATAATGCTAATATAATCGAAGGTAAACAAGGAGATGATACTCTGTCTGGAGGATTAGGTGCTGATACTTATATTTATAATATAGGAGATGGAAATGATACTATAAATGATGGAGTAAGTAATCATGGCGATCAAATAAAATTAGGTTCTTTGATTAATAAGTCAGATCTTCTTTTTGAAGAAAGTGCAGATGGAAATGATTTGATAATAAAATTCTTTGGTAATGACTCAGACTCAATTATAATCAAAAATCAATTATCAAATAATGATTCTAGGATTGAAGAGATAGTATTTGATAATGGTGTTGATTCAGTAATTAACCTAGAAAATAAAACTATCATTAGTGAAGAAGATGCTAATGTAGAAGTAAATTTAGATGAACTTGAGCAAGAAAGGATTCTGAATAATAATATTGTAATCAATGCAATTTATGGTCTAGCAACTTATAATGAAGAGACTGGTTTAATTACCTACGCTCCAAACAAGGACTTTAATGGTATTGAGCAACTTACTTACGATATTACCGATAATGATGGCAATGTAATAAGAAGTAGCGCTGTTAACATAATGATCAGCGCAATAAACGACAATCCATTTGGAACTCCTACCAATCAAGAAGTTATGGTTGATACGCAATTTAGTATAAATCTAAACGACTTCTTCTCGGATGTAGATGGTGATAATTTGGCCTACATGGTAAACATCAAGGATCAAATCGGACTACCTCACTGGCTCACTTTAAATGAAAGCACTGGAGAATTATCTGGTGTATTTGGAAGAGATGGAAAAGTTACTCTAGAAGTCAGTGTGAGCGATGGCAATGGAGGAATTCATAGCTCATCATTTAATATTGCCTCTAATGTAGATTTATCAGGGAGAGTCATTAATATTCCAGATCTAGAAATAACTAATGGAAGCGCTTCAAACGACAGAATAGAAGCCAAGCAGAACCAGCAAGATTTGATAAGTGCTGGAGCTGGTGATGATGAAATTGTTTATGCTCAAGATAATGTTTGGCAAGATACTTCAAATGAACATTTTTATGCATGGAATACTTACTCTGGAGATCTTGTTTCAGTAAATGGTAAGTTACAATCTTTTGATTCATTTGATGGCGGAACAGGAAATGATACCCTAACCCTAACTGATGGTAATGATGTAATATTCCTAGATGACCCAGTAACAAGTGCATTATCGAACTCTGCTAGAATATCGGGAATAGAAATAATTAATGGTGGACTTGGAGATGACATTATTGATCTATCCTCTTTAAATTATGATTATGGTGATGTTGAATTAAATGGCGGAGCTGGAGACGATGTTCTTTGGTCAAATAGTGGAGATGACACATTAAATGGTGGAGATGGGAACGATAATCTTCAAGCCGGAACTGGTAATGATATTTTGAATGGTGATGCTGGTGATGACACTCTAAAAGGTTATGATGGAGATGAAGCTCTAACCGGCGGAACAGGTGCAGATACCTTAACTGGTGGTTTTGGATTTGATTCTTTCAATTTTACAGCTCTTAATGAATCAACAATTAATCAATCTGATTTAATAACCGACTTCACTCAAGGAGAAGATTCTATTAACTTCTCAAATTTAGGATTTACTGCTATTCAATTAGGGGAAGGTAGTGGCACCATTCTTGGATATACTTACGATCAAGAAAACGACATTACCACAATTGAAGATTCCAACTCAGATTTTGCTGTGCAATTATCGGGTAAAATTGATCTTACCGATACCGATTTTAATTTCTAAGATTTGATTAGAAGCTAGAGTTTAAACTTCTGTCTTCTAGTAAAGTTCTGACTAATTCTTGTGGAGTTATTTGACTGCTTCCAAACTCTCTTGATTTCTTAAAGTATATTAAAGATTTTTCTCTATTGCCATAATGGGAGGCTTCTATAAGCCCTAATCTCTCATATATCAGATTGCTATCTTTATGATATTTAAGTGCATCAGTTAATATATTTCTTGCTTCATCAGCATTTTCTAGCTTTTCTAATGTTAAAGAATAAGGAACAAAAAACCCTCTTATTAACTCTTTATCGTTTAATCCTCTTTTATTTTTACCCAAGATTTCTTCATATGCTTTATGGAATGATTTCTTGGCTGAACCAAATTCTCCCAACTTAAAGAGCGATATAGCTTTTAAATTTAATGGAAAAAAGTAATATTCTGAATCTTCATTCAATGCAAGATCTGCATAGTATAGGGCTTTCTCATAATTTTCTTTAAGCTGATATAGGGTTGATAGATCTCTATATTTAATAAAATCTCCGCCCTCAATATCAATAAGTTTTTCAAAATCTTCAATTAGAGCATCAAAATCGTCATTTACTAAGTTAATATGGTTTCTTATTTTATAGGCATCCTTAAAAGAAGGATCAATTTCTATGGCTTTATTAGCATTATACATAGCCTTATCATGGTCTTCAGAGGCAACATACTCTTGTGCTAAACTGTAATAATAATCAGCATTACTTGTTTTTATTTCTTTAAAAAAGAAAAAACCAGCAACTAGTCCGAGTAAAACTAATGTAGCGATAAAAGTAATTATAATTCTTTTTTTCATTTTTATTTTTATTGAGCTATTAAAATAATTATCAATCTTAATTGATAGATATAATTTGTAAATTTATATCTAAATTCACTAGATATGTTTCCACACCCTTCTTCTCCATATGGCTCTAATATGTCTTGCGGTTACAGGGTAAATTTCGGCTAATTCATGACATGTTCTGGATTTTTCTAAGCGCCTAATTTCTAGGACTTGCTCGTTAGTCAATTTTGCGGTAGCATTTTTCTCGCCTCGGCAATATAATTCTGCACATCTTTCTATCGTTTCTGGAGATCTGTTATCAATACCTAATCTAGCTAAGCGCATTTTTAATCTCCCTTGTTTATTCGGCTTTTTACCCTTTTGAGATTTTGACATTTTAGCGATTGTTTCTGGGCTGTGCTTAAAGCCTTTTCTGCGTTCAAAAACACCATCTTTCTCTAATTTCTGTAGATAATCATATGATGTGGAGGAATAATGATGATCTGGGTTTATGCAATATTTGTCATCACATTTTGGGTAAAATACGAAATTCTCTGGTAAATCTCCTTTAAAGTATTCAACGTAAGCGCCCAGTAAACCCGCTCTAGAAGTTATTTCTAATCAAGTTTAATATTCCAAGGAAGCAGCTCTGCAATATCTTTAGCCTTATAACCTTGAATAACATCAAAGATCTTAGTCAGGTATTTTTGAGGATTAATATTAGTAATAATGATTAGAAAATCTAATCAAAATAATAAATTATTCATCAAAAGACACAATTGGAATTACAAACCCATTTTTTAAGAAACATTTAGGGAAAAGTTAGATTTGGGACAGTCTCAGAGAGAATTTTTACCCCGATTTTGGCAATTTTTATGAATTTTTGGAGAGAGGAAAGGACGACCGAAATTGAAAATGAAACTCGCCAAGTACCGCTATTAATGGGCTTGCGAGGCTTGATGAAATATTAAAAATCTGAGCGGAGAACGATTTAGAAACTATTAAACTGGCGGATGGAGAGGGATTTGAACCCTCGATAGAGCTAATTAACCCTATACGCGCTTTCCAGGCGCGCGCCTTAAACCGCTCGGCCATCCATCCTAAATGATTTGATCAAATAGAGTCTTATTTTGACTAATTTTTGCTTTGTAGTCGCTTGGTGATATACCATTGCTGCAAAATAGATAATATATTACTCCAGGTCCAATAAATTACCAAGCCAGCCGGAAATGTTGCCAATACTATTGTTATGATATAGGGCATCCATTTTAATATTTTTGCTTGCGTTGGGTCAGCAGCAGGAGGGTTCAGCTTTTGCTGGACTATCATAGAAATACCCATTAATAATGGCCAAATTCCAAGATTGAAAAACCCTGAAACCTCAAAGGGCAATAAACCAAATAAATTAAATATAGACGTTGGATCGGCAGCAGATAAATCTTTTACCCAGCCATAAAAGGGGGCATGCCTCATATCAATGGTTACAAATAATACTTTATAAAGCGCAAAAAATACCGGTATCTGAATTATTGCTGGCAAGCAACCCGATGCTGGATTGACCTTTTCTCTTTTATACATTTCCATCATGGCTTTATTCATGGCCATTTTATCATCTTTATAATTTGCTCTAATTTCTTCAATCTTAGGCTGTAATTTTTTAATGCGCCCAATTGCAATATAAGACTTATTGGCGATGGGAAATAGGGATAATTTTATTAATATTGTTGTTGCCAATATCGCCAAACCAAAATTACCTAAAAATTGATTAAAAAGCTGAATTATAAAGAAAAATGGCTTAGTTAGAAAATAAAACCAACCAAAATCAACCGCTCTATCAAAGAGGGCAATATCATATTGTTTGCTATATTGATCAAGTAATCTAACTTTTTTAGCGCCAGCATATAGATGATTTTTAAATTCTAGCTCCTGTCCAGCCTTTACAAGAAATTCTTGGCCAACATATTCACTATTAAAGAATTTAACTCCGCTTGAATCGTAATATGAAAAGCTCGCATCATACTCCAGGCTTTTATCCGGAATTATAGTTGCCATCCAATATTTATCTGTAATACCAAACCAGCCACCATTGGAAGCAGAATATGATAAGTTTTTCTCTTCCATCAAATTGGCATAATTTACCTCTTCTAATACTTTGTTAAATACGCCAATAGCTCCCTCATGAAGAATAAATATTGCCTGTTGCAACTCGGGCAGGGCTCTATTGACCCTGCCATAAGAGGCCACTGTAAAATCTTTGCCTGAGTTATTTTTTACAATCTGCTTTATGTCAAATAAGAAATTATCATCCAAAGATATTTTAATGATAAATTCTACACCCTCTCTATTTTGCCACGACAAATTTAGTGACTGGCCGGCCTTTAACTCAGATTTATCAGCACTCCAAATCGTATCTGGCTTGGGCAAATCAATCTTAGTGTCAGAACTAACCCAGCCAAAATCACTAAAATATCTTTCCTTGCTCTTTGATGGCGATAATAATACCACATTTTGCTCTTTATCAATGGATTTAAAATATTTTTTTAATGTTAAATCATCAAATTTGGCTCCAACCAAATTAATTGAACCAATTATGTTATTATTTTCTATCTTAACGCGCAAATCAGAAGAATCCATGATCAGCTTTTCGCGATTCTGATTTAGCTCTATAACTGGCTTTTTTGTAGCCAAGCTATCTTTTGCAATTTCAGGCCTAGCATTTTTAATTACTGGCTTTTTATCCAAAGCTTCAGATGCTACTTCTTGCATTTGCTGCTCTTTTTCAACTCTGGGCATTTCAACAAAAAATGTCCAGCTAATTAAAACTGCTATTGATAAAATTGTTGCTAGTAATATGTTAGAGTTATTATTTTGCATTTTTTATTTTAAAGATTCTTTTATAGCTTGGCTAGCCGTTTTTATTGCTATTATTTCAAGATTTTTAGTCACTTCTTTAGGCATGTCAATTAGATCTTTTTTATTAGCCTCTGGTATCAAAACAGTTTTGATATTGCCCCTAAGTGCCGCAAGTAGCTTTTCTTTTAATCCGCCAATTTGCAAAACCTTGCCCGTTAGCGTTATTTCGCCAGTCATAGCTATATCTTTACGGATTTTTTTACCTGACAATACCGAAACCAGCACAACGCACATTGCAACACCGGCTGATGGGACATCCTTAGGGGTGGCGCCCTCAGGCACGTGAATATGAAAGTCAAATTTATTAAATTTTTTAGAATCAATATTCATGTCACTTGCAATTGATCTTGCATAGCTAAAAGCGGCCTGGGCAGATTCTTTCATGACATCTCCTAAATGACCAGTAATTTGAATTTTACCGCTTCCTTCAAATTTTAATGCCTCTATATTCAATAAATCTCCACCATATTCAGTATATGCCAATCCAGTTACAACACCCTTAAGATCTTGCTCTTTAGCAAGTCCAAAGTTATATTTTTCAACTCCAGCATATTTTGACAAATTACTCTTTGTAATTTTAACATTTGAAGTCTTTTTGGTCACTATATCCCTGGTTGCTTTTCTTGCTAGATTAGCAATCTCCCTGCTCAGGCTTCTGACACCCGCCTCAAAAGTATAGCGCCTAATTAATTCTAATATTGCTTCATTTGATATTTCAAATTCTTGATCACTAAGGCCATTTTCTTTTTGCTCTTTTTGTATAATATGTTGCCTAGCAATTGACAATTTTTCTGTTTCAGTATATCCAGAAACTCTGATGATTTCCATTCTATCTCGAAGCGGGATTGGAATATTATTAATGCTATTGGCCGTTGCCACAAACATTACATTAGATAGATCATATTCTACTTCCATATAATGGTCCGAAAAATTCATATTTTGCTCCGGATCCAAAACTTCAAGAAGTGCTGCGGCAGGATCTCCTCGAAAATCATTTGCCATTTTATCTATTTCATCGAGCAATAATAGCGGGTTTGTGACTTCAGATTTTCTCATAGATTGAATAATTCTACCAGGCATAGAGCCAATATATGTTCTTCTATGACCCCTAATCTCTGACTCATCTCTAACGCCTCCCAGAGACAATTTGATATATTTACGATTAAGAGCTTGAGCAATTGACTTTGCCAATGATGTTTTACCAACACCTGGTGCACCCACTAGGCACAAAATAGGTCCCCTAGAATTATTATTTTTAATTTGAACAGCTATGAATTCGATAATTCTATCCTTAACTTTTTTTAAAGCGTAGTGATTGCTGTCCAAAATTTCTTGAGCTTTTTGAATATTGTCATTTAGTTTGTCTTTTTTAGACCAAGGAAGCGCGCAAATCCATTCAAGATAGTTTCTAATGACACCAGATTCAGAGGAAAATGGATTCATCTTAGCTAGCTTTTTAAGCTCTGACTCGCATTTTTTTCTGATTTCTTTGCTTAATTTTAGGCTTTTTATTTGCTGCTCCAATTCTTCAATTTCATTATCCTCATCTTGGCCAAGCTCTTTTTTAATATTTTTGAGCTGCTCCATAAGGTACATATCTTTTTGGCTTTTAGCAAATTTTTCTTGAATTGACTTATTGATTCGCTCTTCCGTTTTAAAAATTTCAAGCTCTCCTTTGGCTAGCTCAATAGTTTTGTATAATTTTTTTAACAAATCATTTTCCTGGAGAATTTCTTGCTTCTTATCAAGTGGGCCATTTATATTTGAGGCAATTAAATATACCACCTCAAAGGGCGATCTAATTCTTGGAATCAAGGCTACAATATCTTGAGATATTTTTTTATTATATTTGGCATATTTAGTAAAATTATCAATTACTGATTTAATCAGACCCAGCATTTCCTGATTTTTATTTTCGCTTGGCAGGGTGTCGTCAATAACGATTTCTGTTTCACAACAGAAAAATCTGTCTGACTTGATAACTCTTTTAACATTAGCGCGAAGGAGACCTTGTATAACTATTTTTAATGTTCCATCAGAGGTTTTAACAGACTCTACAATGTTGCATAAAGTGCCCGCTTGATAAAGAGACTTTTCATCAAAATTATTGCTTGTTGCGTCAATTTGCGTGACTGCAAAAATTGGTAAATTAAGCTTTCTGGCCTCTTCAATTGAAGCTAGAGATTTTTCTCGACCAACTAAAATGGATGATGTCATTTGCGGAAAGATAACCATATCGCGCAGCGGCAGAGTGTAAAATGTCTGCGATTGTAATTGCTCTTTTTTGATTTGAGATCTTTGTTTTAACATATAAAATAAAAAATATTATAATATAATCTATATATAAATTCAAAAATTACAATGACAATTGCACTAACTTTTTTTTCAACATTTAGCCTCTGCCTTATTATAAATATAATTTTTCTTATTATAAAAAAAAAATAAGACACTTCAAATGCAGGGTCAGCTTATTCAAATTTCTAAAGAATTAGAAAATGTTAGACAAGAAAAAGAACAGCAAAAAAATGAATTATTTTTTCAAATTAAGACTCTGCAAAATAAAGTTTCGCAATTTGAAATTCAGAACCAACTTCTAATTCAAGAAAAAAATATTATTGAAAATGAAAAAAAATCATGGTCCAAAGAAAAAGAAATTATGCTTCATAAATTATCTGAAGAATTAATAAAAAAGTCTCACGCTCAACAAGAAATTATCAGTAAAAACCAAGAAGAAAATATTAAAAAAATTACCTTAGAGCTTTTTCAAAATTTTGAAAATGTTACCAATAAAGTATCCTCTCTTAATGACCAGGTGCAAAAATCTAATATTGCTGTTGAACTGACAAATCAAGCGCTGCTTAATCCTGGCGGATCGGGCAAATCAAGTGAAATTACCTTGGAAAATATTTTAAAAAATTCCGGACTTAAAGAAAAGCAATCATTTAATGATAATGGCGACTATTTATTGCAATCTCACTTTTCAAATTATAACTACTCATCAATTGAAGGCAAAAGGCCAGATGCAATCTTATTTTTTTCAAATAATCAAGTTGCAGTAATTGACAGCAAATCATCATCTCATTTCATTGATTTGCAAAAAGCGCGCACAGAAAAAGACAAAAAATTAGAAAAAGAAATATTAATTAAAATTAAAGAATCTTTTAAAAAACATCTCGAATCTCTAAAGAAAAAAGATTATGGCAAGATTGTTTTTGAAAGCCTTTTTAATAAAAAAATTGGCGATTATAAAGTAATGACAATCATGTTTTTACAAACAGAAAAAATGCTTGAAATAATTCACGAAATTGAACCTGACTTTGAAAAAAACGCGCTAGAAAATAATATAATAATTGCTACTCCAATTGGCTTAATTAATTTATTATCTCAGGCAAGAATAGTAATTGACAGAATCAAGCAAGAAAAAAATATAGAAATATTAAAAGTAGAAATAAAAAAATTATTAGATAAGGTGGCGCTGATCTTTAAAGACTCGTCAGAACTTGGAAGATCTCTAAATAAAGCCATAAGTCACCATGATAAAATTACTAGAAATTTAAATCGCGGAATCTATAATTCCATAGAAAAAATTTCTGAATTAGGAATTGAAAGTAAAAAATCTCAAGATATAAACAAAATAGAAGAGCAATAAATTTATGCGCTTTTTTATAATGATTTGAATGATTCAATTTATAAATATAAAATTTATATGGTAAATTTTTTGGCAAAATTTTTAATGATCTTACTGCCAATTTCAAATATTATTATATTCCAACATTTTATATCACATAAATTTTCTTCAAATGAATCAACCCATCTAGTTGCACAAATATCACATAATAATTTACACACTAATCATTCAGATAACAAAATATTTAAGGATCATTCTTGCATCATATGCGATATCTTTGTAACAATTAAAAACTCCTTAAATAATGCCTTATTTTTTAGTTTTTTAGGCCTTATTTTATTTATTCAAATTAGAAGTTTTTTAAAGAATTTTTTAGCCAAAAAAAATCACATAAATTACTATTCTCACGCCCCGCCATTAAGCTGTTAAAAAACAAATATTAACAACTTAATTTAATAAATAATGAAAAAACATATTATTACTCTTTGCGCAATATCATCTTTGATGATTGGCCAAGCAAATGCACAAAATGTCAATAAAGAAATAGCTTCTTTAAAAGATCGTCTAAATAATTTAGAAAAATCATTGTCAAAAAGCAATTTAGACGAGATTAGATTTAACCCAAAAATAGGCCTTCTTCTTAATGGCAAATATCATAAATCATCCAACAAAGATGATGAATTCAATCCTGCAGGCTTTCAATTGGGCAGTCACAGCCATAGCGCTCCTCAAGGCTTTTGTTTACATGAATCTGAGCTTAGCCTTTCTGCCGATATTGACGATTTATTTAGCCTAAATTCTAATATTATATTTGCCGATGAAGATGGTGAAGATAAGGTTGAAATTGAAGAGCTCTATGCTCAAACTTCAAAATTACCATATGGTCTTTCTTTAAAAATTGGTCGCTTTTTACCAAATATTGGCTATTTAAATTCTAATCACCTTCATACTGATAATTTTGCAAATAGATCAATAGCATTTCGTTCTTTTTTAGGCAATCATTATTTTGATGATGGCGCACAATTATCATGGCTTCTTCCTACCAGCTTTTATAATGAAATAGGGTTTGGATTATTTTCTGGCAGAAACTTCCCGGCATCTGGCCGAGATAAAAATGGCACCCCAGTAAAAAGCGCCTTTTTTAAAACTGGTGGCAATTTGCTAAATGGCGAAATCCAGTTAGGAGCATCATATCTTTCCTCAAAAACTGGCGAAAATGATAGGCAAAGCATCCACTCTCATGATGGCGAGCAAGAAATAAATGCATTTTCAGGTGAAAGTAACTTATTTATTGCCGACTTAAAATATAGCTTTTCTTTAAGCGATAATATAAAAGAAAATGAAGTCATGATTCAGGGCGAATATTTTAAGCGCGATGAAAAGGGGGCATATTCTCTTGTGCACGATAATACCATAGAAGAAGAAGGCAATATTAATACAGCTCAAAGCGGATATTACGCCCAGGCAATCTATAAATTCTTGCCTAAATGGCGAGTTGGATATCGCTACTCAAAGCTTTTTGGTAGCAAAAATAAAGATATTGCCAATTTTTATGAAGGAATATTGCAGCATAATAATCACCGACCTTCTGCAAATACTATAATGGTTGATTATACTAATTCAGAATTTTCTAGAATTCGTTTTGAGTATGAAAATCAGAAGCTACAATATGATGACAGCAATGATAGCGTAACTATACAATATATATTTTCTATTGGCGCTCACCCAGCCCATAAATTCTAAATATTAACATCGACCTAGGAGTAAAATAATTTTGTATAAATTATTTTACTCCTGGACTTATTTAAAGAAAATATATGAAAAAAATAATATCATCCCTAATCATAGTTACATGGTCATATTTTGCATGCTTATCCTTTGCTTTGGCTCAAATTAATATCTTTACTTGTGAAGAAGAATGGGCTAGCCTTGCAAAAGAAATTACCCAAAATAAAGCCAGAATTTCAAATGCCGTAAAAGGCAATCAAGATGCCCATTACGTTCAAGCCAAGCCAAGCCTTATTGCCAAAATCAGAAATGCTGATATGATTTTTTGTACTGGAGCAGATCTTGAATCGGGCTGGCTACCTCTTATAATGGAAAAATCCTATAAAAATAGCGCCAAAGACAAAGAAACCGGATATCTTCTAGCGGCAAATTATGTTGAAAAGCTTGAGATTGTTAAAGATAAAGTGCTAACTAGATCTATGGGACATATTCACCCCTCTGGCAACCCCCATATTCATCTCAACCCAAATAATATTGCAATTATTGCTAAAGAATTTACAATTAAGCTAAAAATAATAGATGCCAAAAATAGCCAATTTTATCAAAATAATCTAGATAATTTTTTAAATAAATGGCAAAATTCGCTTAATATATGGCAAAAAAGAGCTCAAAAACTAAATAACATTAATTTGATATCTTACCACAATGCTTGGTCTTATTTGCTAAATTGGCTAAATATTAATCTTGTTACAACAATTGAAGCAAAGCCAGGAATAACGCCTGGATTAAAGCATCTCAATAAAATTGTTACCCTTGCTAAAAAAGACAATATTGATCTTATAATATACGCCCCCTTTGAGCCAATAAAAAATATAGATTGGCTCAGTCAAAAAGCAAAAATAAAAGCCGTTGAACTGCCATTTTCAATCGACAAAAATCACAATGTTAAGGATTTATTCGAGCTATTTGACCAAATTTTAAACAAATTAGAACAAAATACTTAAACATGACAGCTGATCTATCAATTACAATATGGCCATTAATTGCCGGGATTTTAATAATTTTAAGCCACGTACCCTTGGGCAATGAGGTATTTCGCCGCCAGATAATTTTTATTGATATTTCTCTAGCCCAATTTGCAACTTTGGGCATTATTATTGCCAAATTATTGCATTTGCCTAAATTTTTTGAATTTAGCCTACCTTATATTGTAGCAATAATTGCAGCTTCAATTTTGTCAAAAACAGATACCAGGTTTCGCCATTGCCAAGAAGCAATTATTGGCAGCTCTTTTATATTTGCATCGTGCTTGTGCCTTATTTTGCTAAATTATGATCCACATGGCGCCACAGAGCTGAAATATCTACTAGAAGGCAATCTTATTTTTGCAAGCAAGAGTAATATTGCTTTTTTATTATTATCTTACATTATGGCGATTTTTATTTTGCTAATTTTTAAAAAAAATATTTCCAAAATATTTTATATAATCTTTGCAATAATTGTTACTTCTTCTGTTAAAATTGCTGGAATTTATTTGGTATTTTCTTTTTTAATAATACCTGCATTTTTTGCCACCAAATTCGCTAATTTTAAATTTCAATATATCTCAGGAACATTAATAAGCATAGCCTCATTAATTATAGGAATAGCTATATCTTTTAAATTTGATATTGCAATTGGCCTTTCTACCTCATTGGCCCTGATAATGATTTCAATCTTTTCTTGTTTTATAGCAGGGAATGTGCAGAAAGTTAAATCACAAACCTAATTAGCTTAATTTATTTTAAATATTATTGGCACAATTACTGAGGAAGATATAGGCGTATTTTCTTTTAGCCCCGGATTAAATCGCCACCTTTTTACCACCCTAAGAGCTTCCTGATCTAGTATCTTATAGCCACTTGCGCTTTTAATTTTTGCCCCGCTAACATCTCCATTAGCATTAATCTCGGCCTCAATTAAAACTTTACCTTGATAACCCCGCTCTCTTGCACGCAGCGGATATTTTGGTTTTGGGTTTTTGTTATAAAGGGGAATTGCTTTTTTAATAAAAATATTTGCTCAATTGGGATGTATTTTACTATTTTTTTTAAAACTAGCAGCCTCTAAATCTTTTTTCTTGATATCTTTAGCCAACTTGCCTTTTTTATCATAATCGTAACTAGATGCCTTGCTAGAAAGTGACTCAGCTCTACCTAGATTAGAAGAACTTAAGACATTTGTCACAGCTGGGCTTAAAAATTGATATTGAGGCTTTCTATTGCTAGTTTCAATAGCTCTAATAGCTAAATTTATTAGCAATAAATGTGCTAAAATCGCTATAAACAATATTATTAAATTTGAAAATTCTAACAGCCTATGTCTCATTTTTTCTTTCTTTTAAAAAAGATACTGATTTTTATTATATATCCCGAGATCGCCAAAATAAAAGCGGATAATATTATAATTGCAATAATTATGTCCCTATTATACCTGCCTATTACAGGGGTTAAAAAGTTCCATTTATGTAAAAATGAAAAAGAATAACCCTCATAACGATTACTGTCGGCCAACCTATCAACCAATATTGAGGCCGAAGGATCTATATATAGCCTATCCCCAATATCGCTTTCAAGATCAACTTGCCAGACTGGCAATCTTTTATTTCTAAAATCATAATCCGGACCAAACCTTGTTATAACCTTAGCCCCTTTTACAAGGGCGTCATTATTATACACCAATTTTTTTGCATAATTTATCGCCATATATCTATCAGAAATATGAGATCTCTCTCCTGAAATTGCACTGTAATAGACACCTCCACCTTCAGTAGCCATGCCATCAAACTTCTGGCCCAAACTAATATTACCGCCCGGCAGGCCCTTTGGAAAACTTAAGCGATAAAGTATATCCTCTCCCTCAGGATCTTTTACCAAGCTAATTGAATTTAGTTTTATTTCACTATATTGATCAATCCATTTTACCTTCTTATCAAATTTTTCTGGCTCTATGCTAAATTGCTCTTGAAGCTTCATTCCTCTATAATTATCAGAATATGAGTATTGTAATAAGTGATAAACCCCGCTAAAGGTAAGCATAGCCAGGTGCACATATATTATATAAGAAAGATATCTATGAAATTTACGCCTCAATGGCATGTTTCTATTTTTTACAAAAAATATCATCCCCACTCCGGTTACAATCATAATAAACAAGCTCAAAAGAAGAAAAAGCATTAAAGCAACGCGAATAATCTCATATTCATCAAGCCAATTCCAGCTATGCATTGCGCGAAAAATAGATTGCATAGAAGTCTTATAGGAGTTAGTAAGTCCGCTTAAAGCATTAATTTCAGTATATATAAAAGCAGTTCTTTCATCCTTAGTGTCAAATGTTACCTTATATACTGGCAAAAGACGATTAACCCATGGATATGAGTTATCAAATTTATCTTGAAATTTAACAGACTTTACTTGAGCATTTTTTAGCCCCGTATAATATCTAGCCAGCCAAATTGCATGCTTTTTATCATGACCTATTAGCTCTTGATGAGTTTTAATATCAAAATATCTTCTTTCGCCATCCTTATCCTGACTAATCTGCAAAACTATACCGTCCTTTGATGGCATTAATTTAGCGATTATAATTTTTCTAATATTATTTTTGACAATAATATCTTTTACACTCACCACATCCTCGGCCTCAATCTTGCCTTGTGGCAAAAAAAACGCATCCGACTTTGGACCTGTCCATGTTAAAATTGGATGAATTAGACCCGAAATAGCAAAAATAATAAGGGCAATGCCCCCAACCCATCCGCAAAACTTGTGATATTTAAAGCTAAATTTTATAAAATTATAATTTATCAAGAGTTACTAAATTTAAAAATTTTCAAGCTGAAAATAATATTTAAAATTATTGACATTATTGCAATATTATACAATCAACATTATTATATAAATATCGCTATTTTAAAAATCCATCTTAACAGCAAGATAATATGATCTTGGACTTCCAGGCATATATTGAACATTTTGTGAACCAACTTGATTGGATGTATAAACCGAATGAACCTTATTGAAAATATTTATTATTTTAAAATTTAAGCCAATTTTATTATTTAGCAAAATACTTGATCTAAAGTTAAATAAATTGTGACCATTATATTTATAGCCATTAATCTCGTCGACATAATAATCTCCAAGATGTTGCCATTCAATTTCAAATTTTGATTTTGGCAAATAAAATGGGCTATAAATTAAAGAGATATTACCAATACTGCTTGGCGCCTTTGCAACTTTATTGCCGGAATAATTTACAAAGGTTTCACTTCCTGGCCTGCCATAATAGGCCTCATAATCAAGATATCTTTGATCCCTTAGACTAAAACCACCTCTAAAACTAAAATCTTTGCCTATTTCTCCATTTAGAGACGCTTCAACTCCCTGATGAACAGTTTTGCCAGCATTCTTAACCTTGCGATCGTTAGTATTATTATCGATATAGCTTACAATATCATCATTAATAGTCATTCGATATATGGCAAAATCATAGCCCAACGAATTGAATAGCTGACCTCTTGCGCCAATTTCAACACTCTTAGCCTTTATTGGATTAAGGTTCTGAGAATCAGCTACAGATCCAGATCTAAATAACTGAGATACCGAAGGAGCTCTAAATGAATGTCGATAATTCGCAAATAAATATTGATTTTTTGCGACATTATATATCATTCCAAATTTTGGGCTTACACTATCATATGACAGCTTTTGAGATGAAGGCCTGAGATGCCTTCCTTGATCATGGCTTGTATCTAAATTATTAGAATAATCAACTTTAAAATAATCATATCGTAATCCACCACTAAGCCTAATCTTTTCGTGCAAAAGCCACTCCAATCGCACATATGGCGAAAGAGAAGCTTGATCAACTTCAAAATCATAATTCACTGCACCATTTCTCCTTGCATTTACTACAAGTTCGCCCTCTTTTTCAACATTTAAACTAAACTCCTTATATGAAGATGGGGTATAATCAATATCAAGCCCTTTTATCAATTCAATTTTAGAATTAAGAAATTTTCGATGATATTTCGACATCAATCCGTATGATTCGTAGCCATATTCTCTGCCATTTGGATCATAATTAAGCATCCAGCTTGGCATTAACTTCATTCGATAATAGCGCAGAATAGGAGTAAAGCTAAATAAGCTATCTTCTTCTGGCTCATAAATAAACTCGCTTGTTAGCCGATAGGAATCAACTAGCCTCCTGCCAACATTATTGTGAAATAAATTTTTCTTTCTATCATTTTTATAGTCATGAATGCTTAAGCTTGATACGCCACTCTGCTCTACATCATTAAAAGAAAAAATAGTTTTAAATTTTGAATTGTCCCCAATAAATCCATCAATTTTTGCGGATAAAGAGTTGCGATTATATTGAGAATGCTCACGATAACCTTCGTTGCTAGTTATATTAGCGTCAACTAAAAACCCAATATTATCATTAATTTTTGATCCAGTAGATACCAACCCCCTTTTCCAACCATATGATCCATACTCATATGATGTCTTTATTTGTCTTTCTTCTGGAGTGGGTCTGGTTAAAGAATTTATAACCCCTCCAATCGCATCACTGCCATATAGCGCAGATCCTGGACCCTTAACAACCTCAACCCTATCAGACTGCACAATATTTATCTCATACAAGGCATTATGGTTAAATAAGCCAGTTGGCCTAATGGGCACGCCATCCTCCAAAAAAAGGTAGACCCCCTTGGTCGATAGGGGCTGCCTAATCGAAGTCATATGCCCTCCCCCTCCAAGATTATTAACATAAACCCCCGACATACGATTTAAATATTGAGAAGGATGAGAGGCTGAAACAAAATTGATATCATCCGATCTTGCAACAACAAAAGACTGAGCGATATCTTTTTCCTTTTTTTCTTGGCCCGTTACAGATACAATTACTTCTTCTAGAATGTTTTGGCGATCTTGAGCAAAGATCTCTACAGAAAACAGAATAAGTAATAAAAAAAAAGTAAATATCTTCATCTATTAATATTTCTTGTTTTACAGCAGATAAAATAAATAGTAAAAAACAATAATATTAAGCTATAAATCATATTCCAAAATGCCATTGTCAGGCCTAAAAAATGAAATTGAGGCTCGCTACATTTAACTAGTGGCTGATCATTAATTGCTTTTTTTAGCTCTACTATGTTAGTAATTGCACTTAAATCTTTTGCACTGCAACCTCCAAATCCTTTAAATATTTTATATTCTACCATCACATGATAAAAGGCTAATAAAGATTCACCAAAAATAGCCAATATTGATATTGCAAGTAATATTGCTAATATATTTTTCTTACTAACAAAAAATGACAAGACCATAATTACAACAACCAAAAAATAAGGCCATCTTTGATATATGCATAATATACATGGCTGCAAATCAAAAACATATTGCGAAATATATGCTGCAATTAAGGCAAGAAAAGAAAAGGCTCCCAAAAATATGATGTTATATTTTAGATTTAATTTTTGAGTAATTATAATCATTTCTAATAATAATATATTTAACTATTTAAAATTACTTTAATCAGATCAATAATCAACTAATGATAAGGCATTATGTTGTGATTATTATAAAATTTTCTTAAATTATAGCGCTAACGCTTTTAAGACCAACTTGCTTATGATTTATAGGAGAGATTTTAGACTCTGGAACAATATTCTTCAACCTTCCTGCGATTAATAAACACGTAATTATGCCTAATGGACCAATAATAGCTGCGAGGAAATTTGGATCGCGATAATTACTGCCCTTAATGCCAGCCGGAATATAAAATAATTTACTATCATTATTGTGATCAAATATTGCAATATGCCAACATTGCGCAATATCAACCGACATATAAACTCTTCCTTTATTTTTATTATCGCTAAGCCTGTGAGTCTTAATATTGGGAATACCCTTTTTTGAGTCGCATAATTTTTTAACTTGATCTTGAGATACCAGCTCAAGATCAACGTCTCTAACAGTAGCTGATGATTTGTAAAAAGCTTGAGAACAATTTTTATTATCTTCATCTCCTGGCAAGTATATATTAGTGTCAATGCTTTTATTATAAATATACCTATTTATATCCTCATCCACTTTTTTAACATCTCTGCCAGATGCCTCCATTAATGAAAACATAAATTTATAATCTAATGGGCCAGGACTATTAAGTTCTAATACGCCACGACTCTTTGCGCTACTTAAAGCTGATAAGCATATACCCTCACCCCTCCAGGGATGCATGCCTCCAAGAAAATGGAGCAACTCATGAACAATGACATTATAGCCCGCTATTTCTAATTCAATTATACTACTTTTAGGAAGCACCTCAATCTTGCTAACAAAGCCCGAATAGTCTTCCTTCAGAGTCCTTGATAAATTAATATAGCCATATGGTGACTGCGAATTATTAAATCGCCCCTGATCAATTGCCATAATGTTAAAGCGGTTAAAAATTACATTAAATATTTTTATAAATAACTCCTTATCTTTGGAGCTCATTTGTTTATAATCGCCTATATTTGCATCTGCAACCACATATATTAACTTCTCATTTTTCGACAATTCGTCTGCTAATGCTTTTGAGATATATTGCTGATAATTATAAACCTTTTTTTCAATCCCAATACTCTTAGCTCCTGTAAAATCTGAGAATTCTGTCGCTTGCAGATCTAGCGAACCTAGGCACCCATATATCGGCACCCCGCCTATATGACTATCAATTTTCCATTTTTTTATATTAACTTTATCTAGAATAGCGCCCCTTAACATTTGCGCCATATAAACTGCATCCAAATTATTAATTGTTGAGTTTCTTATTACTGGAGGATTATATCCCAATCTTTTAAAGACATCTTTTATAATAATCGCATCCTTAGAATTAGGATCAATATCATCGCTTCCAAACAAAATGTTGTTTATTCTTTTTTTTTCACTTAATATTAAGCCCCCCTCAATATTAGAGTTTTCATAACTACTTCCAATCGAGACCATATTAGCACCTGCTAAAGTTTTAACATCTGTAAAGTTTGAATTGACAAACACAGTTTTGCTAAGAAATTCCTCGCTCCCATCTCCGAAAATTACACTTTCAAAATTACAACTTACTATAAATCTCTTTTTACCACCAAGCGCTATCTCAAAATTTGCAAAATCATCCATCCCCTTTCCCTCTTCAATTTCTTTTGCTAAAACTCTACCAAAATCGCCACTTATATTACCAAATTTACAAGCTCCACCAAAGATCTCGTGCTCAACAGAGTTATCTTGAATTCTAATGCCAGCTGACAACGATCTAGAATTACCAGATGCTAGAAATGTTAAGGTTAGAGCCAGTTTGAGTAAACTTTTCATGAAAATTATGTCTAAATTGATTAATCCTCAATGCCAGTTGAGACTGCAGAAATGGGTATAAATAAGGATAAAATTTATTATACCATTTTTTTAGAATAATATAAAGAATATTGCTGCTAATTAATTTAAAAAAAATTAATAACATTATTTTGAAACTCTTTTTAAATATGTCCTTCCCGAGACATAGGTAACACTTTGCATCGAATACATGGGTTACACTTTTATGTCTCTTAGTTAATAAAGATTTTAAAATTAAACTAATTTTTAAAAAAATAAAACTATTAAATTTTAATAAATTTTTAGAATTTTATGAATAGGCTTTCACATAGCCAGTTTGAATAAAATTCGTAAAGAAAATTTATTAAAATTTAATTCGATATATTTTTCTTTTTGCTTCTTTTTCTTTTTAAAAAATTGATTTAATAAATGGATTTTTTGTAGGCTCAACTCTACATAATTCTTCATCAAAAAATCCCAAATCATAATTCATAAAAGTTACAAGACAGATTTTATCATCAATTTCTTTTATTCCTATATTCTGACCAGATAAAGCTTGTGATAAATTAATCTTTCTTTTTTTTATGCATATTCTACCGCAATGAGTAACAGTTACAGTTCTGTCATGATAAGGATAATCTACTTCTGGTAATCCATTATATTGCCTTACTGATGGTTGATATATTTCTGCTGGATATTTCATATTAATTGCTTGATGAGGCCTTTTATTGTTGTAATAATCAATAAATTCATCAAATCTTTCTTGTTGTTGTAAATGGTTAAACTTAGCTGGTTTTGTTGTTTCTTTCTTTAAAGTAAGGTGCATTCTTTCATGTCTGCCATTTTGCTGAGGATTTCCTGGCTTTATTCTCTCAATATCAATGCCCAATCTTAGCCACCAAACAGACAATTTACTTAATCCGTGAAGAGCATTTGCTGAAGAAAAAGGAGTCCCATTGTCTGTTCTTATTGTTCTTGGTAAACCAAATTCTTTAAAAACTCTCTCAAATATTGTAAAAGCAAACGATTCTTTTGTCGACTCTAAACTATCACAAGCAAGTAGATATCTAGCATTATAATCAGTAATAGTTAGGGGATAACAATATTGCTTGTTACCTAAAAGAAATTCACCCTTATAGTCAGCACACCATAAATCATTACATATCGTTGGATTTGACAATTCAGTTCCTTGTGCTTTATAGCCATGCCATCTTCTTCTCCTACTATTTCTTTTTACCAAACCATTTCTATCAAGAACCGCATGAATAGTACTCTTAGCCGGAATATGTTTTAAATCAAATTGTCTGATCAGCTTCTCCCTTATCTTTGGAGCACCAAAATTAGGAAATTCCTTCTTAATATTTAATATTGATCTCTCAACCTGAAATGGTAATTGATTAGCATGACGATATGGCCTTCTGCTCCTATCATTAAGACCCTCAAGACCGCACTCCTTATACCGATCATAAATCTTATAGCCAGTTTTACGAAAAATGCCAAATTCCTTACATAAAGGAGACATCTTCTCTCCATCAAGCAATCTTGCCACAAATTTTAATCTTTAATCCATAATGTTACTTTCTTTCCAAGACATAATTTTAAAAATTTAAGTTGAATTAAATTTCTAAATTATACTTCAAAAGTGTAACCTATGTGTCCGGTATAAAGTGTTACCTATGTGTCCGGAACGGACCCCATAAGGAAGTGGCGCACTCGAAAGGATTCGAACCCTTGACCCTCTGATCCGAAGTCAGATGCTCTATCCAGCTGAGCTACGAGTGCTTATAATTGAAAATATGTAATTTGTTATTAAGAATTTATAAATTTAAACTTTATAAAATAAAGACCTTAAGATAAATTTATTTTATAAATAAGGAGCTATATATAGCTTAATGTAGTTGCATTATATTTAATAATATTTTAAACTATATATAATGCATTTACTTTTGGTATTTAATTTAGGCTGGGTAGCAAAGTGGTAATGCAGGGGCCTGCAAAGCCTTCATCGCCGGTTCGATTCCGGCCCCGGCCTCCAAGATATAACCCTCAAAATAATCCATTTTTTTCACATTTATTTTCACATAATTTGGCGCCCAGATTAAATCTGCCACACTCACTATAAAAGAAAATATCAAGAACTTTTTTTATGCAAATCCCTAAAAAAGCAGCGCAGCAAATTCTTTTTACTAAAATTTACTTGCTCTTTTTGCCAATATTTGGCTGCCTAAAATATTGAAGATTTTTTTTATTATTAACAAGATTATTACTAACTAGATAATGAGCAAAATATCCAATATCTTCGACCTCAACCTCATCATAGCTGTGATCAAAAAATTTATCTTTTATTTTTTGACTTATTTTTTTATTATAATTTATTAATTTATGCTTATCTGAAGAAAGGCATTTGCAATTAGATTTTGCAATTAGATCCGTCAATTCTTCAATTTGGACTATCCTTGTGTCACGGCATTTAAAAAAATAATCTTCTTTGGGCTGATATTGAGTAAGATAGAATTCACTCATATTACAACTAAATGTGACAAATAGCTCCTCATTTGACTTTTTAAAAAACTTCCAAGCCATTATATCCGGCTTATCCAGCGCAATCACAGGAATTGGCAAAGAAATACGCATTATATTTAACACAATATATGCAATTCTAGTTGAGGTAAAGCTGCCAGGAGTCGTTACTGCCGCTATTATGTCAAGATCATTATATGAAATTAAAGCTTTTTTAAGCGCATCTTCAATGGTTGCTATTAATAACTCAGAATGCCTTGATTCTTGATCAATTTGCTGCCTTGATATTACTTCATTATCCTTTGTAATTGATACGGCTAGGCTTTTAGATAATATGTTAAATGATAAAATTTTCATCAAAAAATATAATTCATACCTATGGTAATTCTTCTTTTAACTTGATTCACATCTCCCTTGCTTGTGCTTTCATATTTTCTTTGCTCAAATAAATGAGCAATTTCAAATGATAATTTATTATTAATTCTTCTTACAAATCTTGTCAAAATTTCATTATCAATTGATTTGTGATCAATATATAAATATGCCCTTTGCACAATCCTTAAATTATTGTTGATTTTATAATTTACCCTAAATGAAGGTATAAAATTAACAGCATATCCAAAATTTTTGACGTCTCTATAGCCAATACTTAAATCAAGGGAAACTCCCTGATTGTAAAAATACCTTCCAATGCCGGCAGCACTTTGAATATCTCTATAATATTTAGAATATTCATCATATAAGGTGCGATTATAAAGGGCAATATAGTTTTTCTGATCTTTAATTCTGATTTTACTTGATAATTTTAAATCATATTCTTCTGCTTTTTTTTCTCGATATTTTTTTTTATTTATGCTTCTATCTCTATATTTTGATTCATGAGTCATGCTAAGATTATTTATCATTTGATATGAACTTTCTCTATATCCAGCTCTTAAATAGTAATCATGAGAGTTGTGATCAGAATCATAATAGCCTCTGATATTTATAATTTTTCTAGGTTTAATATTGTTATTTTTGTAAAATTTACGATATCTTTCTGATATAATGGCTTCTCTGTCAGATTCATTATTAACATTAATTGCAAAGGAGCTATTTATAAAAACAATAAAAAAGACAACAAAACTAATCAGAGCTAATTTATTTCTGATAAATCGTGTTTTAATAAGTGAGCGTCTCATGATTATTATAAGATTATTGGCGATAAAATATAATTTAAGCAAGCTATTTGCTTTGAGATTCAAATTGGTTGAAATTTTGACCAGCTTTAGGCAAATCTAGCTCTTCTTCAGTTTCAAACATCCAGCTTGACCGGTCTTTAATATCAGAGCAATAATTTACCCCTACAAAAAAAGACACAACCATTAAAAAAAATATTATTACTATGCTTGCAATTGAAGGCATAACCGGTTTGAGAAGTTAAGACAAAGTGCCATAAATTATTTAATAAATTATTAATCGGCGCAAATTATAAGTCAATATTGGCTATATTATCTAGCACTATAGAGGCTATAACAACATCAAAATCGGATTTTCTATATATTTGCGCAGCTCTCTTAAAAAATTTGCTCCAACCGCTCCATCGACAACTCTATGGTCAGAAGACAAGGTTACATTCATCATGCTAGCAATAGCAATTTCTTGGTCTTTTATTATTGGCTTTTCCACCGCTCTTGAAACTGCTAAAATACAGCTTTGCGGCGGATTAATAATTGCCGAAAAATTATCAATGCCATACATTCCCAGATTTGATATACTAAAAGATCCCCCCTGAAACTCTTCAAGAGACAATTTGCCTTCACGAGCTTTTTTTGCCAATATTTTCATTTCGCTTGAAATATCCTTGATAGATTTTTGATCGGCATTTTTAATTATTGGCGTTATCAAACCTCCATCAATAGCAACAGCAACCGAAATATCAACATTATTATAGATTATGATTGCATCATCATTCCAGCTTGAATTAGCTTCAGGAACCTTGCTCAAGGCCATTGCGCTTGCTTTTATTACCAAATCATTAACAGATATTTTATAGATTGGCTTGCCATTTTCATCTAAAGGCGCTTCATTGTTAATTGTAGCTCTAAAATCCAATAAATTTGTTAAATTAAGTTCGCAAGATAAATAAAAATGTGGAACAGTCTGCTTAGACTCTAATAATCTTTTTGCAATTACTTTTCTAAAGTTATTATTTGCCACCTCTCTATATAATTGCGAATTTCTTCTAACCACACCATTATTAGAGGGGTTTCTTAAAAAATTTATTACATCATCTTTAACAATTCTGCCACTTGGTCCGCTACCCTGAAGCTGGTAAAGAGAAACACCCTCTTCCTTAGCTATTCTTTTGGCCAATGGGCTTGCCTTGATATTATTACTATGAGATTTAGTTAATGATTGACTTGCTGTTGCAAGCTTTTCAATTTGGGGCGCTACAACTATCTCAGATTTTATCGGCTCTTGCTTTTTTTCAGCCACATCATTTTTAGCTTCTTTAGAATTTGCTTTATCGTTAGATTCTTCTTGTTTTTGAGCGCCAGATGAAGAAATTTTATAATCTTTTAATAAAGATTCATCCTCTCCCTCCTCCAATATTAATGCTATACAGCTATTAACCGCAACATTTTCTGACCCTTGCTCTACCAGTATTTTTGCCAAAACACCCTCATCAACTGCCTCTACTTCCATTGTTGCTTTATCAGTCTCAATTTCAGCAATAACCTCGCCGGCGCTAATTTTGTCGCCCTCTTTTTTAATCCATTTGGCAAGATTGCCCTCAGTCATAGTTGGTGATAATGCTGGCATTAAAATCTCAATAGGCATAGTTTAATAGTAATTTAATTCAAATTTATTATATTAACCTGTTATGGTAATTGGTTAATTTTAAAGTTATATAAAAAATTTTATTTTGTAAATCATTTTCTTGAATCAAGAGCATCTCTTAGCCCCTCGCCAATAAATATTAGTAGCATTAAAATTTTAGTTAATATAACAAAGCCTGAAATCGCAATCCAGTAGCTGCTAATGTTGTTTTTGCCCTGCGCCAATAATTCTCCAATAGAAGGTGACCCAGCTGGCATTCCAAGGCCCAAAAAATCTAAAGCGGTTAATGTGGTAATTGATCCAGCAATTAAAAATGGCAAATTAGCCATTATAATAGGCGAGGCATTTGGCAATATATGGCGCCACATTATATAATAATCATTTGCACCAATTGCCTTGGCAGATTTAACAAAATCGAAATTTCTTAACCTTAAAAACTCAGCCCTTACAAATCCAACCATTGCCATCCAGCTAAATAGCAGCATTAAAAACAACAAACTAAAAAAGCCGGGTTCAATTATAGATGATAATATTATTAATAAAAATAATGTTGGCATTGAAGACCATATTTCCATAAATCGCTGAAAAAGCAAATCAAGTAGCCCTGCGAAATAACCCTGCACAGCACCAAAAAAAACCCCTATCATTGCCGAAAAAAAAGATAATATAATACCAAAAATTAGTGAAATTCTAACGCCATATATGATTCTTGCCAAAATATCTCGACCCTGATCATCGCTACCAAGCCAATTTACTCCATCTGGCTTTGTAGGCGCTGGACCTGTTAGGTTAAAATTTATTGTATCATAAGAAAATGAAATTAACGGCATTATCATCCAGCCCTTTTTATTTATTAAATCAATAACCACTGGATCCTTATAGTTGGCGTAGGTTTTAAGCTCTCCGCCAAAATGACGCTCACTATAATTCTTAATAATTGGAAAATAATATTTATTTTCATATTTAAGAATTATAGGCTTATCATTAGCTATTATCTCGGCAAATAATGTTGTTGCAAAAATTATGCAAAAAATAATTAGCGAGTAATAGCCTCTTTTATTTTTCTTAAATTTTTGCCACATCAGCTTTAGCCTGTTGATTTGCTAGATTAATGAGTTAATATCAATCTCTAATTAGTCACTATGAATATAATTTAAAATAATATGCCAAATTTACAACCAATTTCGCGCTGCTTAATTTCAGTTTCCAATAAAGATAATATCATTGAACTGGCACAATATCTTGAAGATCAAAATATTGAAATAATTTCAACTGGCGGCACTAAAAAGGCCTTGTTGCAAGCAGGAATTAAAGTTAAAGACATATCAGATTTAACAAATTTTCCAGAAATTATGGATGGTCGCGTTAAAACTCTTCACCCCAATGTTCATGGTGCTTTGCTTGGCATTAACAGCAATCAAAATCATATGCAACAAGCCCAAGAAAATAACATCAAATCTATTGATTTACTAATTGTAAATCTATATCCCTTCGAACAAACAGTCAGCAACAATGCCAGTGAAGAAGAAATTATTGAAAATATCGATATTGGCGGGCCTGCAATGATTAGATCTTGTGCCAAAAATTTTAGCTATAAATGCGTTATTACCTCAAATAGCCAATATGGCGAATTAATTAACCACCTTAAAGAAAATAACAATCAAACCACTTATGATTTTCGCCACAATGTAGCAAAACAAGCATTTAACATGATAGCAAATTACGACCTTGCCATATCAAACTGGTTTAATAAAGATAATTTTAGCCTTAATTGCACCTTAAAACAAAATTTACGCTATGGTGAAAACCCCCATCAAAGCGCTAAATTATATTCTCTAGGCTCTTCAGGCATAGTTGGCGCCACCCAAATTCAGGGAAAGGAGCTAAGCTATAACAACATTAATGACGCCAGTGGTGCTTATAATTTAATATTAGAATTTAACACCCCAACTTGTGCAATCATCAAACACGCTAATCCTTGTGGCGTTGCCAGCGACAATAACATTTTAACAGCATATCAAAAAGCATTAAATTGCGATTCAAAAAGCGCTTTTGGCGGAATTGTTGCCCTTAACGACACCATTAATAAGGATCTTGCAAATGAACTATCCTCAATGTTTTTTGAAGTTATTATTGCTAAAGGAATAAATAGCGAGGCCAAAGAGATTTTATCAAAAAAGAAAAATCTCAGAATATTAATAGCCGATTTCAACAATATTAAGCAGCAAGATATAAAAACTGTTTCAGGAGGTATATTAGTTCAAGATCTTGATCAAAAACAAATATCTGTAAAAGACTTAATAAAAGCTGGCAAAGAAACTCTTAACGATAATGAGCTTGAAGATTTAATATTTGCCATGAATATATGCAAACATGTTAAATCAAATGCTATTATAGTATGCCAAGACAAACAAGCAATAGGTATAGGAGCTGGCCAAATGAGCAGAGTTGACGCCTGCCACCTTGCCTGCAACAAAGCTAGTGAATTTGTAAATAGCAATAATAGCTTTAACCCTCTATTCTTGGCCTCTGACGCCTTTTTTCCTTTTAGCGACAACATTGAAATTGCTCATAAATATAATATTAAAGCAGCCATTGCCCCAAGGGGGTCAATCAGAGATAATGAAGTAATAGAAAAAGCCAATGAACTTAAAATTGCATTATATTTTATAGATAGTCGTCATTTTAAACATTAATAATATTGCATTAAAACATCTTAATTGAATTTTAATTGTTTAAAATAAGTTTATTTAGAGCCACTTTATAGCTAAAATATGAATTGCATCACTAGTAAGTTTGCGCTTATAGCGTTTTTTAAGGTTAAAAATTATTAACAACGTAATCCAAAAAACCAGCCCCCTCTTCCGCGCCCATTCCCTGAAGATTGATTGTTACCTTGCCCAGCAACCCATACTCTTACTTTTTTGCCGCTTTCTGTTGTTATTTTATTCCATTCTCCATCAAATTCTTTTACGCCTTCAGCAAAACTCACTGTCCGAGATGAAGGAGGCAAAATCGAGAGCCTCAAATCTTTGAGGCGGGGTTTGGCTAATATATACTCCTTGACCTTCTTGTGCTGAAGTTTCCGGCCCTGTGCTCTCACCTTCTTTATTCTGCCCCGCCCCCTTTTTCCATAAAGAAGCAAAGACACTCCATATTTTAGAAGAAATAGATTTATTTGGAGGCCTCTGAGCAACGCTTTTATTTGGACTTTCTTCTGGCAATTCTTCTTTAGTCTTGGGATCGCTAGCTGAATTTCTGCTGCTTTGTTCGCTAAGAGAATCAGCTTGAGAATCAGTTTCTTCAGCCTTAAAAACACTGGTAACACTGATAACTACATTAGATAACCTACTCCACAAGACCTTCCAAGTAAACTTTGCTTGATCTTTTTCTGGTGGCATCTCGATATTTTTAGCTGTAGGCTTTGGCTCTTCTATTTGAGATCCAAGACCCTTATTCTCTAAAATTTTTTCACCTTGACTCCTCTTATCATCAAGCTCTGAATCTCCACTCTGCAAAGTGTTATACTAAGGTTCATCTTTAAATATACTTTATATAACTAACATAACAAACACTTTTAATAATTTCAGGGGTCAATGTTTGCACAAACCTACATACTCTATTTTCAAGTTCTCTTAAAGTTTTAAAGATTTTGTTTTTAATGGTGTGATCTTTGATATATTGCCATAGTTTTTCAATGGGGTTTAATTCTGGTGAATATGCTGGCTGAATTACGATTCTAATATTTTTTGGAAATCTTAATTTGTCTGATTTATGCCA